>JAKEEV010000876.1 GCA_022616395.1 Planctomycetia bacterium
AGCACGCGGCCGAGCTTCGCGGCTCGATCCGTCAGCGTCTGAGCTTCGCGCACACTTCCGGCCAGCGGCTTCTCGACCAGGACGTGCTGACCCGCTTCCAGGCACCGGCGGGCCAGCGCGTAGTGAGTAGATACCGGGGTGGCGATGGCCACCGCGTCGAGCGATAACTCCAGAAGTTCATCCACCGAGCCGACGGTCGGGACGTGCGCGAAACGGCTTGCGGCTTCCCGCCGAGCCGGGCTGGAGTCGCACACCGCAACGACCTCGGTTTGTGGGCAACTGCTGAAGTTTCGTAGCAGGTTCGGGCCCCAATACCCGTACCCAATAATGCCAACGCGAATCTTGGTCATGATGCGAATGTGAGTTGGAAGGAACGCGCCGCGGACGGGCGCGAGGGTCGAGAAGGAAGTCGAGCGGAATCAGTCGCGGAAGTTGGAAGGATGCGAGTCGAAAGGAGTGGTTACGTTGGGAGAAGTTGGAGGTATCAGGCGATACCTTCTCCCTGTGGGTTGCAGAAGTTCTGCACCACGAAAACGATTGGAGTGAAACCAAGCGGACGAGTTTGGTCTGGCCTGACTTTGGACACTGTCGGTGCCTGAGTCAGTGGGTCGCAGACAGTTGCACGATTCGTGCCGGGTGGCACACTCGTCACGAGACCTTCGCCGAAGCCTCCAAGACCAAACCTTCAGAGCGAGGTTCCGAACTGTCCCTTCGGCACATCACTCGCTCTGGAGAACTGAAGTTGGGCCGGACCACGGAGCGACGAGTGTCCCCGAGGACCGTATCGCGACCGAAAGCGGCAGGGCGAGCAAGCCGGCGTGCGCAACGGAGCGCGCGACTGTGGGTAATTTGCTTCCCCATCACCCCACGAACAAGCTGCCAGAGTAACCGAGACTTCGCAGTTCCTTCATTCTCATCGCACGCGACAACGGCCAGAACCGTTCCGAATCCCGCGTCCCTTCTAGAAAAGGCCATTGGCACCCGGCGTCCGCCAATTGTCCCGTTACTGGGCAGACGGAGCGGCGAGTGCTTGGGAAAGAGAATCGGTTCAAACGCGATGGGGAGATTGCCGGAGGGTCGATTGTGCTCTCTGGGTCTTGGACTTTGTCGTCCGGGACCGGACCCAACCACATCGCTGCGGAGAAATCCTTGAGATCCCCAATCACGCCCCACACCAACAATTCACACAGAGGTTGGCGGCATCGAGCCGGTCTGGCCGTGGAAGCCGCTGGCTGGCTCGTCCTCGCCGTCACCCTGATAAGTTGGGTCGCCCTCCAGACTGGCGACCTGTGGCCTCCGAGCACTCTCCTCATGTTCGGCCCCCGCTGGGTTCTCGTTCTCTTGCCGGCGCTGCTTCTCCCCGCTGCTGTGGCTTTCCGCGCGCGTGCTCTTTGGCCGGTGGTGCCAGCCCTCTTGGTGGCTGTTGGCCCGGTGGCGGGATGCTGCGTTCCCTGGGAGCAACTTGGCTCGCAGCCGCCGGCCGGGTCGCGTCTTCGAGTGCTGAGCTGCAACATGCACTTCGCGAAGGTGGATTCAGGCCCGCTCGACAACCTGGTCGAAGGGTCGCGGCCGGACGTAATCGCGATCCAGGAATGGCGGGACTCAGCGCGCTCCGAGGTGTTCCTGGGAGACGGGTGGCACACTCACCGTGCGCCCGGTCTGTTCCTGGCCAGCCGCTACCCGATCTGTCGGAGTGATCGCCTCGGGAATAGTTCGACCAGCGAGCAAGGTTCAGTTATGAGGTACGAACTCGATACTCCTGATGGGCCGGTGACTGTGTTCAACTTGCACTTCGCGACTCCGCGGAAGGGGTTGGGGTCGTCCGTGGGCTTCGAGCAGCAAGGGTTAAGCGAAATCCGAGCGAATAGCGAACTGCGGAAGCGGCAGTCGGAGTTCGTCGCGGCGGAAGCAAGTCGAGTGACGGGGCCAGTGCTGCTCGTGGGGGACTTCAACACCCCGCCCGAGAGCGTTATCTTCCGGCGAATCTGGTCCGGATATGCGAACGCCTTCTCGGATGCGGGATGGGGTTGGGGGTATACCTTCCGTTCACGACGAATCGCCGTGCGAATCGATCACATTCTGGTAGGAGGCGGGAAGGCGACAAAGTGCTGGGTCGGTCCGGACGTTGGATCTCCACACCGCCCACTTCTCGCCGATGTGGTGTGGAGAGATGATCCCTGATCGACCTGCGATGAGTTTTCGTTTGGCCAACGGTGCGGAGGTGTGTTAGGGTCAACAAGCACCAAGCGTTAAAACGACTTGAGCCGCATGGGATCACCTCCCCTGGTCTCCTGGACAATCCGCCCAGAAGGAGATTCCTTTTCTGTTCGACTCTGGAGACATCGGTTGAAGGATGAGCGAGATGGATGACACAACAGCGGAAATCAAGAGCCTGCTTGAGCGGGTGTGGGACCGTGAGCCAGGAGCGATCCAGGAACTGGTCGCCCGAGCACATGCCCGGCTCTGTAAGCTGGCCGCGCAGATCATGAACGTGTCGTTCGCGCAGCTCGTTGGCAAGCGCGAAGTCGATAGCGTGATTAGCGAAACTTACCTTCGGCTGGCCAAGGCGCTGGAGAAAGTCGATCTGCCAACTCCAGCGGATTTTTTCCGCTTCGCGGCTCACAAGATTCGCCAGACGCTTTTGGACATGGTCGCGGAGTTGAAGAGGATCCCGGTTGTGACAGGACAACTCGCGGCCGACTCCTCCGCGAGCGCTCCTGTGGTCGACCGGGCCGACAGCACTCTGAATGTGGAGACGAAGGCCATGTGGGCCGAACTTCACCAACAAGTCGAGACGCTGCCCGAGAACGTCAAGGAAGTATTCATCCTGTGCTATTACATGGACCTCACTCAGGCTGAGGTTGCGGCCATCCTGGAAGAACACCCGCGAGAAGTTAGCCGGCTCTGGTTCAAGGGGACAATCCAGCTCAAGAAGTACATCCCGGAGGATTAGCGTGAGTCGGGGTCTGG
>JAKEEV010000877.1 GCA_022616395.1 Planctomycetia bacterium
ACCGCCGAAGGGCAACGCGCGATCAAGACGGCGGAACTCGACCGCTTCGAGTTTTACGACCTGGAAGCCGACGCCGGCGAGACCACCGATCTGGCCTCGAGAGAGTCCGAGCGGCTGAAGGAGATGGCGGTAACGCTTCGCGCGCTCTACCAGAACGTGCGTGTCGAATGCCCCACGTGGCCTGAGTTCGACTTCACGACGTACAACTACGAGTCTCCGCGAATCGAATGGCCGTCGTACCGTAAACGCCCGGCGCGCCCCTGACCACCCGAATCGGAGCGGTCGTGATTAACTTCGTTAATACTTTCAGCGAGTGCGGATTCGTTTTGATAAGGAGGGCCGCTTCGCCGCCGCGAACGCCGCAACCCGCGCTGCAAGCTCCTCGGAGGGGCGTTGACAAACTATCTCGACGTGGCGAGATCCGCAGCCAGCGCTCGCGTGCAGAGCCGATTCAAGAGTGGTTCTATCCAACCGCTTTCGACACGCCGGCACATTTCACCTTCCGGAATACGGGCCGAGCGAACGGATCCGGCCCGGGGGCAGTGCGTGCGGATCTCTCGGTTCTGAAACACTTCCGATTGCGGGAAGGCTATGTTCTCCACTTCCGGACCGGGGCGCTGAATTTCTTGAACAAGCCGAACTTCAGCCTGCCAAGTCTGAGCCGCGGGAGTCCCATGTTCGGACAGATCACCAGTGTCATCGGGATTAACTCGAACCGCATTTTGCAGTTCGGGTTTGTGTACACGTTTTGATATGCGTACCCACCTGAGCAGGGTTCTCGGCGCGAGTGTGGCTGTGGCTTTGTTCTTCTGGACTCGGCACGATCCGTTGCCTGCCGCAGCGCAAGCTTCGCCGGACGGAATTCGCGCCTTTGCTCAATTGCTGCTTCGCGAGTATCCGGACGCCCTCGACGAATCGTCTCGAACAGCAATCGCGGCAGCACTGAATGGCCTCCGGGATGCCGCCAAGCTGCCGGGACGGATTGGCGTTCAGCCGACCGGCTGGTCGGAAGAAGAGAAGAGGAATATCCTCACCGATTACGATGCACGGACGAGACAGATTGCGCGCGAGTTGGCTGAAACGCTGGAGGGCGTCGGGCGTCCTTTGGAAG
>JAKEEV010000112.1 GCA_022616395.1 Planctomycetia bacterium
AGGGGCCGTTCGAGAAGTGAAGCGGCCAGACGAGGCAGACAAGGCGAGTACAACCCGGAACCCGACGCCCAAAACAAGAAGCCCCGGCAAGGCGTCTGTCGCCTTGCCGGGGCTTCTATCATCACTTCTTCTTCGCGGGCTTCTTGGCGGGCTTTTTGGCCTTCGCCGCGGGTTTCTTGGCTCCCTTCGCGGGTTTCTTGGCGGTCGCGGGCTTGGTGCCGAAGATCGCGTCATACCCGTCGCCGAAGTTCTTGTCTTCCGACATGCCAATCCGAACGATGCTCATCGTGAGTTGCTCCTGAGTGGGTGTGTGGGGTACGTGGATCAGTTTAAGTGGTGCGAGGCAAGTCGTCATCAGTGCGAATCGAAGTGACTCCAGTCCTTGAGGTGGACCCCATGATTTGGACCAAAATCGGGCAGACCGCGCAGTGGGTTTGCCCTTGAGCTTTCGCTCGTGCTTCTTACTTCCCCAAGGGTCTTCGGTTTTCCAAGCGATGCACTTGCGCGGGCGTTCGATATTCCAACGACTGGTGAACACGCTCGTCGTTGTAGAATCCGAAATACTCACACAGGCCCCGTTCCAACTCACGCACGGTTTCGGGACTCATTGGATACACGTACTCGTACTTCACGCTCCGCCACAAGCGTTCCACGAACACGTTGTCCAAGCAGCGACCACGACCATCCATGCTCACACGCACGCCCTCGCTCTCCACACGTTCTGTCCACGCTCGCGCCGTGAACTGCACGCCCTGATCCGTGTTGAACACCTCCGGCCTTCCTCGGCTCAATGCCTCATCCAACATCTCCTGACAGAACCAACCGTCCAGCGTGTTCGACAACTTCCACGACACCACAAAGCGACTGAACCAATCAATCGTCGCCGCCAAGTACATGAACCCAGATGCCATCGGAACGTACGTGATGTCCGCGCTCCACACCTGATTGGGACGAGTGATTTCCACACCACGCAACAGGTAGGGATAGACCTTGTGTTCTCGATTGCTCACGGTCGTTTGGGGCCGGCAATACAAGGCTTCCAAACCCATCAAACGCATCAGCCTCTGCACCCGTTTGCGGTTCACCGGAGTCTGGGGTGTACTCAACGCCACCGCCAACTTCCGCGAACCATAGAACGGGTGATCCGTGTGCAGTCGGTCAAGCCGTTCCATTAACTTCAAGTCATCGGGATCGGTCTGAGCCGGTTGGTAGTAGAGACTCGACCGAGCCAACTCCAACACCTCGCATTGCTGAGGCACGCTCAGGTGCGGGTGATCTGGCTCGATCTGTCGTCGTTTCCACTCAACAGAGTCCGGGAGATTTTTTTTTCGCGAAGGCCAACTCGACTTGGAGCCGCCCAATTTGTTCATAGAGTTCGGCCAGTTTTGGATCGTCGGGCGGCGGTGTGTTCTTACCGTCTTTGGTGAAGACGGACGCGGCCCCTTCGAGCAGTTGCTTTTTCCAGTGTGCCACGAGGTTGACGTGGATGCGGAAGTGCGCGGCGACTTGGCTGAGAGTCTGATCACCTTTGATTGCCGCCAACGCGACCTGCGCTTTGAACGCTGGCGTGTGAGTACGGTTCGCTTTGCCCATCGG
>JAKEEV010000878.1 GCA_022616395.1 Planctomycetia bacterium
CTCGGCAAGCGGCACCTACCTCAGAGACGAGCGAATCGCGTCAACTCGGCCTGGCCGGTCGTCGAACGATCGGCGGAACACCTTTTCGCCCGGCGGAACGATGAGATCAAGAATCGCGTCGTATGTGGTGCAAGGGTCAATGATCCACGGGCTGAAGAGTTTCACCGTCATCGCTCCGCTGGCGTCTCCGCAGTTGAACGCACCCGAATACTTCCGCAGAGGCGCGATCGGCTTCCAGATCGCGTGATAACAGTTCGCGGCGCAGTCCGAGTGGTAGAGGTTGTCTGTCGGCTTGTACCTCACGCGGCCGGACTCCAGCTTCGCCCGCTGAGCCTTCATCAAGCAGAACAGCTCTGGGTGAATGTGATACGGCCCCCACATCGACACACGCATGCCGTTGTCGCGACAATCGACGAAGGTCTCACTCACGGGCAAGTTCAGGCCGCGCTCTGGGAGCAGGGTCAGGCCGCGTAACATTCGGTTCTGTGGGAACCAACTGATGTGATGCTGTTCGACCGGTTGCGGAACGCCATTCACCGGCTCCGGGATGCGCGTGACAACGATGAATGTGTGAGTGTAAACGGAACGGAAGGGAACTGTTTCGGCAGAGAAGATCGTGACGAAGTATGAGTCCGCTGCTTGGGCAGGGAAGGGGAGTGTGAGCAGAACCCCCGCGATCACCCGGCACGGCCAGCGCATCGTTCCCGCTCCTTGGGGTGGACGGCTTTTCAACATCGGCATTCGACGCGCTCCGACTGTATTTGTGCTCGTTGTTCACGTCACGCTTCGGCGCTAGTGGCGATACGACCCGCACAGTCGATTCAGTCAGCCGGAAATGATCTGCTTTCGGCGCTTGATGTAATCCCAGATGACGTAGCGGTCGAGATCGCGGCCGGCGGTGAAGATGACGCGGCCCTTCGTTGCCTGAGCCACTCGGTAAGCAAACTGCACGTCTTCTTGCGATTGATTCCAGTTGGAAAGCAGGAAAATGTTGATGAGGATGCCCTCGCGAGCGCAGAGAAGTGCTTCGCGCATCGTTGCGTCTTCGGTGCGCTGATCGGGCGGGTAAAGCAAGAACAGCGTGCTGCCTTCAAAGTGCGCTGTCGGCAAACCATCGGTGATGAGCACAACCTGTCGGTTGGGTGTGTCCTGGTTGGTGAGGTATCGACGAGCTGTTTGAAGCGCGTGTTGAATGTTGGTGAAGTGGTGCGGGATCGCGAACTCGCTGACGTTGGGGTTGCTCATGTCGGCCTTCAGCCGAACCACTGACTGGAAGATCGTCACCGGCTTGGGCATCAGAGCCGCGACTTCCGAGATCGGCCGCGGTTTGGCGAATGTGTACATCTCGATGAACTGGAGGAAGTCGCCCGGATACTCAGAGCGAATCAGCCCATCCAGAGCAAGGCCCATCCGCTTCACGTTGATGTACTGCGCGTCGTAGCGCATTGAGCCAGACATATCCAAAAGCACGCAGGTCGCAGCTTTTGGATTGACGCGTGTGTGGTGAATCAGAATGTCCTCCGGCTTCATGCGAACTGGAAGCCCCGGCCCGTTTCGCAAGAGAGCGTTCACCACGCTCGCGGGGATGTCCATTTGCGAAACGGAGTCTCCGAACTCGTAGGGCTTGGTCTTGGGAGACTCGACCGCGCCCTCGCCCATCACCGCATCCGGATGGCGACCTGTTCGCGATGCTTGCAACTCGCTGAAGATTTGCGTCAGCACCTTCGACTGAAACAACCTCAGCGCCTTGGGCGTGAGCCGATACTTGCCGCTCCCATCGCCCTCCAGTCCCTGCTTCTCGGCCTGTTCGCGGATGTAGTCTTCCACTTGCTGTTGAAGTGCCTTCAGAGCTTCGATGTCGCCCGGCTCGGCGAACTTCTGAAGCTCCTCCATGTCGATAATCGCAATCTGAGCGGTCTTCTTCGCGTCCTCCAACTGCTTGAGCAACCGGTCGATTGTCTCCAGTTCCTCTTTCACTTCGAGAGCTTCGGGAACTGTCATCTTCTGCCGACCAGTGAACTCGTATGTCGCGGCCAGTTCGTCTACCTGATACTTCTCTCCGAGCAGTCCGGAAACGAGAACCAGTTCGCGAGCGAAGTTGTCGGTGTCCTTGCCGACGCGGAAGTAGAGCGACTCGATGTCCGCGAGTTGTTCCTCCTTCACGGCTCGGTCGTAGTCCTTCTTGAGTTTCCCCGGCGGCTTGGCCTTCTGAGCAGCATCACGGAAGGCACGCTCCGCGGCCTTCTGAACGGCTTTCGTCTCGTATGTTTCGAGAATCTTCCGCTTGCGTTCGAGAAGCATTTCCTTGAGCGCATTGAGGCTCGGCCCAAGCCCCGCGATCTGAGACGCATCGATGTGAATGGCGTTCGCCAGTTGCTCTTCGGTAAACTCGTCGGTGTCGCCGAACGCGAGCATGTGGTTCATCAGCGGCGAGACCATATCCGGCGGCGGCTTGCTGGGGCTGGGGAAGTTCACCGGATCGTACCTCTGGTACGTGTGAACGATCCCACCGGGCGTTTGTGTTTCGTGCTCGCTCATCGCTGTCCCCATTCGTGCTGGTGCATTGTACTCGTCTGACCTGTTGGGGTCCCCCCGTCACCCCCCTGTTTTTGTCCTCTACGCTTCAGCCCATGATTTCAGGGCTTTCCTCACTTTGCGATGCAAAGAAGTGGCCTTTATCGTGAGCATTTCCCATGTTTTATGGGGTTTGCTCAAGGCCACCGGTGGCCCTTATTCCAGCCGCCGCCCTCGGAAAGGCACAAGAGCCGCGTGGTTCTTAAAAAAGAACCACGCGGCTCGTTCCAGCCGAAGAACCTGCTTGTGGAAGGGAACTCGTGCCTCCCTTCTCATCAGGTAGTATGAGTTACTTTTGTACACTAGTCAAGGGAAAAGCCCAAAGTCAATTCCGCACCGATTTTCCTGCGAATTTGGGCGTCTGCGCTTCGTGCTGCTCGCTCATCGTGGTTCTCGAATCAGTGGCGATGCTGCATTGTAGCCGGGTGATCGGAGCCTGTGTTATCGACGAAAGTCGGTGAGATTCCGCGCGTTGGGACTGTTCGCGATGAGATTCGCACTCCGACGGTCGATGTCGTTGCCGAAAATGTTCAGCGCTTTGACGCTTTGCAGCCCATCCCACCCTGCGAGCAGTCGCGCGGATTCGTTTGTGAGTTCACAGCTTCCAAGCCCGAGTTCGACGAGACCGCGAAGGAAGGGGGAACGCACGAATTGGCGCACCCCCTCGTCACCGAGCGGGTTGGCCGGAAGGCTCAGCACACGGAGTCGTCCTGGAAAGCGCGCCAGTGCTTCCGCTCCCGAGGCATCAAGCCCCGACGATTGAATGTGAAACTCTTCGAGTGTTGCCAAGCGCGGCACGTCCGCAAGGGCCATGACGACAGCGTTTCCTCGGTGCGTCCTGTCGAGCGTCAGCCGACGAAGTCGCGTCAGCGCCGGGTGAGCGAACAGATCAGACAGATAGCGATCTCCAATTGCGGCTGCCGAGATCGGGAAAAGGAGCAAGTCAACCAGCGAAGGAACGATCGCAGAGTTGGTCAATGTCGCGACCGTTTCTGAAGTCATCCCGTTCAAAGTCAACCCGCGTAGACCCTCGAGTGCGGGCGAGTTCATCACGTCTGGGTACACCCGGTCGAGTATCAAATGTTCCAGTGCAGTCAGTCGCCGGATGAGGTGGCCATCGGCAGACCACTTCGGGCCTTTTACTGAAACCAACGTGACGAAGCCACGACTGAACTCCCACCGCTTTGGGTTGTCCACCAAGTATCTTGGGAGCCCACGTAGCCAACGCCTGCGGTTCGCCCTCAGGAGATCCGAACCACACACATCCGTTGGGGAACTCGGTTGCGTGCGGTGCCCCTCGCACTGAATGCGAATGAACTCTGCCCGCTCTTCGTCACCGTTCTCCTGAAGCCAGTCGGCGAAGACAAGTCGCGGAGTGTCGTCGTCGAGGTTCGCGTTGATGGCAGCCAGAAAAGGCTCCCACCCCGGCGGGTACGGCGCATCGACCTTCGGCGTTCGTGAGCGGGCCATCCTCACGTCTCGTAAGTGATGCGGCCGTGGCGAGTGGCGCGGCTGATCCTGTCACTAGCATACAGCCCCGCCAGAACGAACTCCACGCAGCTCGCCCGGATCGAGTCGCTGTCGCCGGCGTTCACCTCGAAGGCTTTTTCCCACGCCTTCGGCACGCGTTTCAGACGCTTGGCGTACTCCGCGCTCGGCAGCATGTCTCCGACTTCGATCTTCACGCCCTTACTGAACACGTCCGCGATCTCGTTCAGCCCGTGCGCTTCCACGTACTCGTCAAACACACCGCGAATCGCGTCTGCGATGATCGCTTCGAGCACCTGACGCTCGCCCATCTGGTGCGAACCCATCAGATCGAGTTCCAGCTTGCCAAGCGAAGAAGTCGGGAGGTGGCCCAGGTCGCTGATTCGCGGCACCGCGGGGTTCTCACCCAGGCGCACTCCGCGATGACGGGCGCTGGCGACCATCGTGCGGTAGTTCGCGATGCTAAACCGCGCGCTCACGCCGCTCGATTGATCCACATACTTGCTCTTCCGCGCGCTGACGCTGATTTGCTCAATGATTTCCTTCATGAAGTACGGCACGAACACCGGGAACGGCCCGCCGGTGTCGATTCCCGCCTCCTGCTCCATGATCTCGATGCCGGTCGCGCGCTCTCGCGGGTAGTGCGTTTGAATCAGCGAGCCGATGCGATCCTTCAACTGCGGGATCACTTTCCCCGAACGGTTGTATGTGGTCGGGTTGGCGCTGAAGAGAATCAGCACGTCGAGATCGAACTGGATCGGATACCCGCGAATCTGCACGTCGCGTTCTTCGAGGATGTTGAATAGCCCGACCTGGATGAGTTCGTCCAGCTCGGGGATTTCGTTCATTGCAAATATCGCGCGGTGCATGCGCGGGATGAGTCCGAAGTGTAGCGCATCCTCCGCGGACATGCTCGTACCGGCCGCGAGCTTCGCCGGGTCGATTTCACCAATCACATCCGCGAACTTGGTGCCCGGAGCAAGCCGTTCAGCGTAGCGCTCGTTGCGGTGCCACCACGCGATCCTCACTTGCTCTTCCGAAGTGTTGGCAAGATACTCTTTCGCTGCTCGTGTAATGGGATGGAATGGGTCTTCGTGAACGGGACAGCCCGGAATGTCGAGATAGGGAATGTATTCATCGAGGAAGCGAATGAGCGAGCGCATGAGACGACTTTTCGCTTGCCCCTTCTCTCCGAGGAACAGCATGTCGTGAGCGGCGAGCACCGCGATGCTGATTTCGGGGATCACGGTATCGTCATAACCGACAATGCCGGGGAAGAGAGTCTCGCCGCTTTTGAGGGCCGCGAGGTAATTGTCCCGGAGTTCGTGCTTGACGGATTTCGGCTTCCAGCCGCTGTCTCGGAGTTGCTTGAGTGTTGCCGGCCGAGGTGTGGTCATGTTGGTTTATCCTGAAGAAGCAGGTCACCGCATTTTAGGCCGGGAACTGACGCGGAACAAATCGTTGCGGCTGGGTATGATGGCAATACCGAACGGAGAGTCACCAATGCCGCTGCTCGATCACTTTCGGAAGCCCGCCAACCGAGTACCTTGGCGGTCCATCCACGGCACGTGGATTTCCGAACTCGCTACTCGGCTGAATGCGATTCTGCCACCGGGTTACATCGCGCTCAACAACATGAGCCTTGACGGCGGATTGGAAATCGACATCGGCATTGAGGAAGAGGACGAACCGCCACCCCAAACGAGCGCGAGAAGCGGCGGAACGGCGGTCGCCGCAGCGCCGGCAGTGTACACGCCGCCGCCTGCCACCGGCACCGCGCAGTACGAGTTCCCGGACACGGCCGAGATACGGGTAACGAACGAGGAAACCGGGCAGTTGGTCGGCGCAGTCGAACTCGTTAGCCCCGGCAACAAGGATCGCGGTGCGAAGCGCGACATGTTTCTCGCGAAATGTATCGAGTACCTCGCCGGTGGAGCGTGTGTCGTGATCGTGGACGTGATTACCTCACGGCGTGCGAATCTCCACAACGAGATCGTCGCCAAACTTGGAGCGGACAATCTAGCACTCCCGGAAGAGGTCTCGTTGTACGCCGCGACCTACCGCCCGATCATTCGCAAGAAGAAAATGAACGTCGATGTCTGGGTGAATCCACTGCGAATCGGGGAAGTAATTCCCACGATGCCGTTGCGGATCGTCGCAGGTCTCTTCGTTCCGGTCGAACTCGAAGAAACGTATGTGACCACGTGCCGTGGTCGAAAGCTGGACGTATGACGCTTCTGCTGAATCCCGACAACGTATCCGCGCTTGCACCCGAAGTGTTCCGCCGGGTGTGGCGAAGCACGCTTGATGAGCCGGGGTTTGCGCTTCTTCGTTTTTCGCGCGGGGTGTCGAAGGAGCTTCGCTGCGCGATGGTGGAACTCGTCGGCGCGTTTCCGGTTGAGTTCGTGCCTGAGCGCCTCGGTCGCTTTGATCTGCAAGTTAGCTCAAAGTTCCATCGCGACGGCGCTCCTCTCGCATCGCTGCTTGTCCTGGGATACGAGTCGACGACCGTGCGCAACCGGTTCTGGCTCGCCGATGTTTCCGCCGCTGCCGTTGGCGCTGGGCTTTCGCTGAAGGATTATCTCGCGGCGAATAACCCGATGTTCCTCGCGGGAGAAGCGAAGCTCGGTCCTTTCATCACCGAACTCGAACTGCCGCGCGGAGAGGCTTATCTTGTTGTCATCAACAACAGCTTGCTTCCCTTCGATCCGGTCGTGGGCAACCCGCTTGGGGTGCTTCACAAGGCGGTGATCGAACAACCCGACCCCGCGGCTCGTCGAGTCATCAACTCCATCGGTTTCACCCCGGCGGGCGAAGCCGCGACTGGTCTTCCTCGTGAGGAACTTGAACGCTTTCTGAGTCGGGATGATCTGGATTGAAACAGAAAAGCACAGCGGCCGGGGCAAGAATACCCCGGCCGCTTGTGTTTGCGGTGGCGATCAGATGTCTGGTTGCTTTTTCTGGTCCGCGGCGGCTTTCGCCGGCACGTCGATGTCGTGTGTGGCATCGCCTTGCGGGAGATCGACCTGGAACTCGTATTCGCAGAGCAGCTTCCCGTCCTCGCCGGTCAGCCCGGTTACGCGAATCACTGCCGGTCCGCCGCCGTAGCCCTTTCCGCCAGCCGCGGAGGTGTCGTACTGCCCGTCGCGGATTGGCGCGATTCCCTGAGCACCAGAGTTCTTCTTGGAATCGTCCGGCGTGAACAGAACTTCCCCGTAGGGAATCGGTTGGCCGTTGAAGGTCACCTTTCCCGACACGCGGTTGCGCTTCTGCTCGGTGTCCTTGCAACCGACCATGACGCCCATCGCGAGCAATCCCAGAACGGCAACTTTCCAGCGCATGTGATCCCTCCTTTCTGATGTTGGAATGAGGAGGATCAGAAGTCCGGGATCACTTCGCCACCCTTTCGGCTGGCGAGCGGCTTCAGGACGCGGTTGAGGTCGACGGATTCGCGGAGGAACCGAACGCTCCCATCGCCGAGGCAAACGTTGCACCCGCCGGTGTGGTTGCTGCCCATGCTGATGTCGTTCCAGTTACCGCCGCCGTTGTATTTGACCGTCCGCATGGCGTTGGTCACGTTCTTCATCGACGTGCAGTCGTCGCGCCAGTGACACCCGCGCACCCAGGAGCGCAGCGAGCCGGGCGCGCGTTCCATCCCGGTCCATGCCACCTCGAAGAGCATCAGCGTGTTGCTTGTCCCGTCGGGGATGGTGGTCATCGTCACGCCGCTCGTCCGCGCCAGGAGGGTGGAGCAACTCCAAACCGACGAATGGTACGGCAGCATTCCCTCGACGGCCATCCCGCCCTGGCGGCCGCAGTTGGACCACGCGTAGGCGGTCCCGGTCGTCGGGTTGGTCCCCTTCGGTCCCATGTTCCCCACGTAGTGAGTGGTGTAGGCGAGCTGAGCGCCTGGGGTGTTGTCGATGGTGCTGCTCGACCGCTCCTCGCCGTAGCTCGGGCAGAGGAAGATCGCGATACGGTGCGCGCCGTTTCTCCGGTTCACGCCGTTCTGGCCGCCGGTGTACGCGCCGGCCGCCGGGTTGAGCAGTCTCCAGATGTTGTCCTGCTCCATGTACGGCAGGATGAGAGAATTCCACCCGAGGCTCGTTGCGTTGACGGGCGCTGCGCCGGGCGGAAACATGCCGTGGACGTCGTGGTAGTTGTGAAGTCCCAAGCCCATCTGTTTGAGGTTGTTGGAACACTTCATCCGGGCTGCCGCCTCACGGACTTTCTGCACCGCGGGCAGAAGAAGGCCGATGAGGATGGCGATAATCGCAATCACAACAAGTAGCTCGATCAACGTAAAGGCGCTCTTCCGCGCCCGGAAACAAATCCGTTGCATGGCTGAACCTCGGAAATGATGAGAACAAACGGCGAGTCGAAAGGACGTCCTCATCTTGCGGCGAAGCGGTCGGCTGTCAAGAAAAAAGTCGTTCGGAAACTGGAACATGAGCCGGACTGCCCGATGTGCTTGTTCCGCTGGGAAGGGAGAGGCAGACAACAAGAAAGCCCACCCATAAATGGTGGGTGGGCGGAGTTTCCTGGCGTTCGGTTTCTCAGATCTTCAGCACGCCGGTGCTGTCTCCGAAGGACTTGGCCGGAGCGCCCATGCGATCAAAGAGCGCGAGGAAGAGATTCGTCAACGGAGTGTCGGATCGGCGCGGGAAGATGATGTGTCGGCCGGTCTCGAGCGTTCCGCCGCCCTTGCCGACAAGTAAGATTGGCAGGTCGTCGTGATTGTGGCGGTTCCCGTCTCCGTTTCCGCTTCCGTACATCACCATCACGTTATCGAGCAGACAAGTTCCGTTGGGTTCCTTCACGGTCTTCATCTTGCCGATGAGGTAGGCGAACTGCTCCATGTGAAACTTGTTGATCTTCGCGATCTTCTCGAGCTTCTTCGAGTCGTTGCCGTGGTGAGAGAGGTCGTGGTGACCCTCGGACACTTCGATGTGCTTGTAGGGCCGGTTGCTTCCCTCATTGGCGAACGGCAGCGTCACGACGCGAGTGAGATCCGTCTGGAATGCAATCACCATGAGGTCGCACATCAGCCGGATGTGGTCCTGGTAGTGTTCGCGCCAGTAGCGGTCGTCTCGCGCGATTGGAGTGGGGATATCGGGCTTGGGTGGAGGAGCCTTGCTCGCGGCCTTCGCCTTCTCGATTTGTTGTTCGATTTCTCGGACGCTGGCGAGGTACTCGTCGAGCTTCTTCTGGTCGCCGGTGCCGAGTGTACTGCTGAGTCCCTTCGCGTCCTCCATCACGAAGTCGAGGACGCTCTTGTTGTAAAGTTCGCGCTTGGCGCGGGCGGCAGCGAGTTCCTTCGGGTCGGTGCCGCTAAAGAGCCGGTCGAAGACAGCCTTCGGGTCCACTTCCTTCGCATTGGGCGTGGACTCTCCGCGCCACGAGAGGTTGTGCGAGTAGGCACAGGAGTAACCGGAGTCGCAATTACCGGCGTTTCCTCCGCGTTCGATGCCCAGTTCCAGCGATGGGAAGCGGGTCTTGTCGGCGAGAGCCTGAGCAACGTGCTGGTCGGCCGACATGCCGACCTTGATGTCCGCTCCGTGTGTCTTGCGCGGCTGTCGGCCGGTGAGGAATGCCGACATCGCGCGGGCGTGGTCGCCGGGACCATCGCCATTGGCGCGCGCCTTGTCGCACGTCAGTCCGCCGATGACGTTGATGTATTCCTTGTACGGGTTGAGCGAGGAGAGCGTGCCCATGAGGTCGCCGAGCTTTCCGCCCGTTCCCTTCGGAGTCCACGCCGGAACGTTCACGCCGTTGGGAACATAAACGAAGGCGAGTCGCTTCGGTGCGCCTGTCGCGGCTGTCGCGGGTGCGGCCGACGCGAGCGATTCGAGCCACGGCAACGCAACCACGGTGCCCAAGCCCTTCAAGGCGGTCCGGCGAGAGATCGTCTTCTTCATGGGCCGATTGCTCCGGTTCAGGCGAACCCCGCCCGCAAAGGTGGGGGTGGATTGTATTGTGGACCCACAGCCTCGCGGGCGGAGTTCACCTTACTCGCTTCGTTTGCCCTTCCGCTTTTGGAAGGGGTCTGACTTCACCACGGCCAACACAAGCGACGAAAACCGATCACCGTCAGAGCGGACGCCCTTGACGATGTCGTCGATAGCACACTTATCGTAATACTCTACCCCGCGACCCAGCCCAAAGGTAAGCAGTTTTTCCGCAAAACACTGCCGGAACTGGTCTTTCTTACTCAGTAATACCTTCCGCAATTCTGCCGGGCCTTTGAACTTCACGCCACCGGGAAGTTCGCCCGAGGAGTCGACGGCGAGTTTATTGTCTTGCGCTCTCCAGGCTCCGATGCCATCAAAATTCTCCAAGCCGAAGCCGAGTGGGTCGAGCTTGTTGTGACACACCGCGCACTTGGGGTCAGCGCGGTGCTGTTCCATCTGCTGGCGAAGCGTGCCCTTCAATTCTCCCGTCGGGGGGAGTTCTGGAACGTCTGGCGCGGGCGGAGGAGGAGGAGTTCCGAGGATGTTCTCCAGAATCCACTTTCCGCGCTTCACCGGACTTGTTCGCGTGGGGTTGGAAGTTACCGTGAGCGTGCTGGCCATCGTAATCACTCCCCCGCGGCGCGCGTCGGGGAACTTCACCTTGCGGAACTCGGAGCCAACGACGCCGCCAATGCCGTAGTGCTTCGCGAGCCGGTCGTTGACGAA
>JAKEEV010000879.1 GCA_022616395.1 Planctomycetia bacterium
ATCGCCTTGGCTGGAATCGTTTCGATCCCCCGGCTCATCCGCCGGGCGAACTTCTGGGCAAAGTGACGAGCGAGCATCGGAATATCGTCGCGACGATCGCGCAACGGCGGCAGCACGACGGGAAACACATTCAGGCGGTAGAACAGGTCGCGGCGAAACTGGCCATCGTCAACCAACTGCGCAAGATCGCGGTTGGTCGCCGCCACCAGTCGCACGTCGACCCGAAGCGTTTGCGTGCTCCCCAAGCGCTCAAACTCCTGTTCTTGTAACGCGCGGAGCAATTTCGGCTGCAGCTCCAGTGGAATATCTCCCACTTCGTCCAGAAACAGCGTGCCTTGGTGCGCCAGCTCAAAGCGTCCGACCTTCTGCATGATGGCCCCGGTGAACGCGCCCTTCTCATGGCCGAAGAGTTCGCTCTCCAACAGTCCCGTGGGAATCGCCGCGCAGTTGAGCTTAACAAACGTCCGATCGCGGCGCGGGCTTAGTTCGTGAAGGGCGCGGGCGATCAACTCCTTACCTGTGCCGGTTTCTCCGCGGATAAGCACCGTGGCGCCCGTCGGAGCGACCGTCTCAACTTCTCTCAGCACTCGCAAGAGGGCGGCGCTCTCTCCGACAATTTCCCCGAAATTACCGTCGGTTCGAACTTCTTCTTCAAGGTAGAGATTCTCCTTGGCGAGCCGGTCTTTCAGTTCGATGATTTCCCGGTAGGCCTGCGCGTTCTCCACTGCAATCGCGATCTGCTTGGCGACTTCGCTCAAGAGATTGACTTCCTCAGGGCTGAATGGATCCGTGTTCGAGCGTCCTACGTTGAGCGCGCCGAGAACGCGATCGTGTGCGATAAGTGGGATTGCGCAAAACGCTTTAATTCCTTCGGCGACCAGTCGCCGTGCGATGGAGGACTCCGAACAGAGTTGTTTCAGGTCTTCTTCGCCAAACGCCGCTGGCTTGCGGGTGGTAATGGCGATTTCGGCGGGCGAGTTCGCAAAACAGTCTTCCGCGCCTGGTCCTTCCTCGATGAAGGCCTCGTTCTTCGCGAACTTGAGCACATGAAGTCGGTAACGATGCGTCGCTTCGTCAAACAGAATCAGTGCGGAGCCATCATGTTGGATTACCTTTCGTAAACACTCGCTCACGGCCGGGAACAACGTATCCAGATCCAGATG
>JAKEEV010000113.1 GCA_022616395.1 Planctomycetia bacterium
GAGGTTTCTCGCGAGTCGAGAGTCTGATTTCAGCCCCAAAACGCCCTCGCTCCGCGCAAGAACCCTTGAAAAGCAAGGCCCGCAGACCCGTGAACGGTTACAACTCCGGGATTCAGTCTTATTAGTGTACTAATGTTAATTAAGGCCACATCTGGCCACCATCAAATACAGCATTTTCCAGCAAAAACGCATTATAAAGGCCATCACTTTGCACCGCAAAGTGCCAAAGTACTGGAAATCCTGGGAAATGATCGCGTTGACCAAAACAAGGGGGGTGTGGGGGGAGTCAACACCCTTCAACAGTTTCACAGAGTCGAAAGTGTACTAGCCCTCGTTTGGTTGAGCAGTGCGACCGAGTGAAACATCGAACTCGCTCAGAAGCGGCACGAGCATCGCGGCGATGGCAAACCCAAACGCGGCTCCAAGCGCCAGGAAAGGAATGAGCGGGTCCGCGGATTCATCCGTTCCCGGCTTGGCGATCAGGATGTTCACCACACAGTAGAACATCGCAAGCGGACAGAGCACACTCGCGAGCGTCAACGCTGGTGATGGCCGGTCCGCGCTCAACACATAGAGCAGCCCGCCGATGCCAAGCACCAGGAACGAAATGAAGCTCACCCACTGATTCGCGAAGCTTCCTCCGTTAATCACGATCAGATAGATGCTGATAAGCGTCCCCACGGAAAGAAAGAAGACTGTGCCGAGCGTGTGGACAATCGCGAGCCGACTGTTCGTGATTCGCAGTGACACGTGCAAACCGAGAGTGACAGCGAACGCGAAGAGTACCATAAGCGCTCCAACCACAGCGACCATCGGGCCGAGGTTCGCGGCCAGCACCTCGCCTGACGAAGCGCCGGGAGGAGTGTGAGTGAGAACTCCGCGAACGGCGTAGAACACTCCCAGAGCCAGAGGAGGGATCAGATACTCCTTGCAGTTGTAGAGCACCCCAAGAATCTTGCCGAAGACAAATTCCTTTGGCGAAACATCGGTAACCAGGAGCACATCGAGCGCTCCGCCATCGCGTTCGGATGTGATCGACGTCACCGCCTGAGCAGCAACCAACAGCAAACTGAGAACAGCGACGGGAACCAATCCGTAAGCCGCGGCGAACGCGGGCCGACCGCCGGGGCGGTTGAGTTCAGCAACCGCAAAGTAGAGGATGAGCGCCAGCACGATGCCAAAGGCGAACTTCACGAGCAAGGGGCGCCGACCGTAAGCCAGCGTGCGAACTTCACGCCACAAGATCGGGTTCGGCCACACTTGCCGCAACTCACCAGGAGCGGCGTGCGCCATTGCGCGTTTCTCCGCTTCGACGGATTCATCGGTCTCAACGATCTCGTCCTGCGGACCTTCGCGCTGCATGATCGGCTCGCCGCTCGGATTCCACTTCCGAAGTCCCCAGATGCCGATTCCATTGAGCACAGCACACCACAGGAGCATCACGAGGACAAACCCATACGCCGGGGCGATTCCGCTCCACCCCGCGGAGGGCGGTTCAAGAACGGTCTGCATCGCAACGAACGGATCGAGCCACGCCTGTACCATCGACCAGTTCACGGAGACCGCGAACAACGGGCCAACCGTGCCAACCGCTTGCGTGAGGCAGACGTAGAGCACAAGGAACAACACCGACAGAGCCAGCGCCTGATAGGTTTTCTCGCGCCACAACGCGACAAGCCCGCCAAGCGAACCCGCCGCCACCGCCGAAGCCCCAAGCACTAACACCGCCTGGAAGACTTGCTCTGGCTCGATTCCCCCAAGCAACAAGAGCAGTGCCAGGACCGGCGCGGTGACGAGGAGCTGCACACCGATGGGTAACAGCGCGCCGAGCAGCTTCCCCAGCACGATTTCATAATCGCGCATGTCCGTAATGAGCAACAGGACGAACGTTCGGCGGTCTTTCTCTTGCGAAACTGCGCCCGCGGCCGAGAGTGCTGCAAAGAAGAGCGTGAGGAGCAGTTGAACGAACGCGACGATCTGGAAGAGCAGCAGTCCGAAGCTCGCCGTTTCGCCGAGGGTCGCGTCTCGACTGAAGCCGATGGTTGCTTGCCAGGTGGTGATGCCGAGGATACCAAGCAAACCGACAAGCGCGGCCCGGGCGGGATAGTGACCGCTGCGCCGCGGAACTGTCACCAGTTCACGCGAAAAGATCGGGCCGAGCACGCGAACCTCCCCTGTGACTCCGAACGGTTAGCTTATGTGAATCCCCCGCGCCGAATAGCCCACTCCGAACCTCAGTTAAAGTCGTAAGCACACTCCGTGTGCTGGTCTTCAGAGTAGTCCTCACGCTCCGCGTGAGGGTCGCGAGCGCAGCGAGCGATGTCTTTGGATACACGAAAACCCGCCGCGCAAGCGGCGGCCTCACGCGGAGCGTGAGGACTACTCTGAAGACGACGGCACCCGGCGAATGTCTACTCCTCTAAAAGCCCACTCCGAACCTCTAAGGGTGAACTAGAATCAATCTGTAATGAGAGTCATCGTCTTTGCGCTGAACGGGTGCCCAGCTGGTTGGCTGGGCGCTTACGGAAACGACTGGGTCGGTTCCCCCAACCTCGACCGCCTCGCGGCCGAATCGGTGACATTTGACCGTCACATCAGTGACTCTCCTGACCCGGAAGCAGCACGAGCAGCGTGGTTGGGAGCGCTTCCCAGCAGATCGCCCCTTCATGGCACCACCCACACTGTTCTTGTGCGCGCCAATCACCCCGATACAGACGCACCTGAATGGTTCTACGCCGGCTGGGACAGAGTGTTCGATGCCCGGCCGCAAGCCGAAGATGCCTCACCACTCGATCAACTTCTGCGAGAGTTCCCCGCGCTGTTGGATCGACTCGCCGATGTGCCTCACTACTTGCTCTGGATCGAAACCGACCGGCTGATCCCGCCCTGGGACGTGTCTCAGGAAGTGTTTGAAGCCTACGTCGCCGACGAGGAACCAGAGCGGCCACCCGTCGGGAACGAACAGAGCGAAGAAGAAGCCGAAGTCGAGGAAGAGGAAGTCGAGGAAGAAGAAGTCGATGAGGAGGATGAAGAGTTCGATGAGTCGGCCGCGCGCGAGACACCGAACATTGAGGACACCGTCTTCCCTGTTCGCACATATCGCCTCCCGGATACCGATTCACCCGAAGAGCTAGTGACTCCCTGGAATGATCCACCGACCGGCCCGTTTGATCGCTCCGACCTCGATGCGTGGGACTGGCTACACCGGTCATTCGCCGCGGTCGTGACCACCTTCGATGCGGAACTCGGTCGGCTCTTCGATCACCTTCGCGCCCGCGGGCTGGATCAGTCGGCCGCTTGGATCGTCACATCCGACTACGGTCACCCGCTGGGCGAACACGGACAGATCGGCGTTGATCGCCCCTGGCTGCATCAGGAACTCGTTCACCTGCCGCTCATCGTGCGGCTTCCAGGCGCGGAACAAGCTGGGCGCAGAGTTTCTGCCTTCACGCAACCGCCCGATCTCTTCCCAACACTGCTCGCCCTGTTTGGAAGCGCGATGCCGAAGGATGGAAAGGGCTTCAACCTTCTTCCGCTCGCACGCGGGGAAATTGAAAGCGTTCGCGGATTCGCCGTTACCGCGCTTGAGTTGGGAGACGCGGGGGAAATGGCAATTCGCACCGAGAACTGGGCACTGCTGGTGCCAACACGCATCCCCGAAGGAGATCGGCGAAGTGAACCGATGCTCTTCGCAAAGCCCGATGACCGCTGGGAAGTTAACGACCTCCGCACCCGAAACATCGAACGCGCAGACGAACTCGAAGCAATGCTCCGCGAAGAGATGCAAAAGTTAGCCGCACGATGAAGACAGAGATCAGAAAACAGAAGGCAGAAAGACAGAGGACGGAACAAGGTTTTCGTCTTCTCTGCTCTCTGATCTCTGACTTCTGATCTCTGTCCTCTGATCTCTGTCCTCTCTGAATCGTGCGGCTTCTCTTCACATCCGAATGACCACTTTGCCGAAGTGTGCGCCGCTTTCGAGATGGCGAAATGCCGCGGGAGCTTCGGAGAAGGGGAACACGCGGTCGATGATGGGCCGCAGTTGCTTCTCCGCGATCAGGTTGTTCATCGCTTCAAACATCGCGCGCGAGCCGACGAACACACCCTGCACGCGAATGGCTTTCATCAGAATCAGCATCGGGTTGAATGTCCCGGTTCCCGCAAGCACGCCGATAAGAGCGACATGCCCGCCGTACTTCGCGGCTTTCAGGGAACGGTCGAGCGTGCCCGCTCCTCCCACTTCGACAACCACATCCACTCCCGTTCCATTCGTCTGCTGTCGTGCCCACTTCTCCCAGTCGGGGTTCGTCTTGTAGTTCGTGCCGGAATCCGCGCCGAGCGCGATCGCGCGGGAAAGTTTGTCGTCGCTGCTCGATGTGATGAACACCCGCGCGCCGAGCGCTTTGGCCAACTGAAGCGCGAAGATTGACACTCCGCCGGTGCCCTGAAGGAGGACTGTTGTTCCCGGACCAGTCTTCGCTTCGGTCAGCGCGTTCCAGGCCGTGACCGCGGCGCAGGGAAGAGTGGCGGCCTCCTCGAAACTCAGATGGTCAGGATAGCGCACCAGTCCGCGCTCTTCAAACACAGCCAACTCGGCGATGACTCCATCGCGATCACTCCCCAGAGTCGATTTCGCTACCGATTCAGTAATCGGCCCATCAAACCAGTGCGGCATGAAGCAGTTGGCGACTCGGTCGCCCGGCTTGAACTGCGTAACGCCTGAGCCGATTGCCACCACTTCGCCCGCGGCATCCGAGCCGAGGGTTCGCGGGAACTGGAGCTTCGGGTTGTACATTCCTCGCGCGATGAGCAAGTCGCGGTAGTTGAGCGACGCAGCTCGGACGCGAATCAGCACTTGCCCCGCGCCCGGAGTGGGATCAGGACGATCCAGAAGCGCCAGATTCTCCAAACCGAACGCGGTGTGAATGACGAGGGCCTTCACGGTTTCTTCTCCGGCTAGAGTTCCAGGCGAAGTCCAGTCAGGATATGGAGCAAATCGGGTTTTCGATGAAATGGCAGTTCGTTGCGTCGTTTCGCATATGGTAGACTCAGGCCACGGCTCGCTTGTAGCCCGATTAATCGCTTCCCCGCGCTCCAAGGGAAGCAGAACCACATCCCCCCGCGGTCGATGGATTCGTCCGACTCGCTAAAACTTGACGAGAATCTCGCCCGGTTCCTGGCAGCGTTTGACCAGCGGATCGAGGGCGAAGTGGATCCGCATGCGCCAACGGTTCACGTCCCGTTGCCGCCAGCGATGGAGCAACCGAGCGCGGGCGAGCGACTCGTCACCCCTCTGAGCGGGAAGGCGACGAACGAAGGCTCGATGGGCGAAGTTCTCCCGGACCCGGAACACAATGGCGGACTGCAACCTGCTTACAACGGCACAACCCCCGCGCCTGGCGGTCCGCATCGAGTCGGCCGATTTGAACTGCGTCGTCAACTTGGCAAGGGCGGCTGCGGAATTGTCTTTCTCGCTTACGATCCCAGGCTTCAGCGCGAAGTGGCTCTGAAGATTCCGCGTCCCGAAATGCTGATGAATCCTGACGCGAGAAAACGTCTGGTTCGCGAAGCAACAGCCGCGGCCGAGTTCGATCATCCCAACTTGGTGCCGGTTTACGAGTCAGGCGAGATCGGCCCGCTGTGCTTCATCGCGACCGCATTCTGCCCTGGTCAGACTTTGGCCGAGTGGCTCGACCGGCAAGCGTTTCCGGTTCCAGTGCGTCAAGCAGCCCGGCTCATCGCGACGGTCGCGGAGGCGGTCCAGCACGCGCACGACCGGGGAGTTTTGCATCGCGATCTGAAACCCAACAACGTCATTCTTCAGGAGATGAAGGTCGAGGAGAGCGACGAGCCGCCACCCGGCAGCGTTCAGTTGCGGGGAGACCATTTCGTTCCTCGCGTGGTGGATTTTGGGCTGGCGAAGTTGCTCGAACGCGGAAACACGATGGAGACCGCCACGCGCCAGATTCTGGGCACTCCGAAATACATGTCTCCGGAACAGGCTCTGGCCCGGCGCGAAGACATCGGACCGACCGCTGATGTCTACGCGCTGGGTGTTGTTCTCTACGAGATGGTCGCAGGTCGAGCACCTTACGATGGTGCGTCCGACGTGGAGGTACTCCGGCAAGCTGTTGAAGGGCAACCCTCCCCTCCGAGACACTTGCGCCCCGATGTCCCCCGCGACCTCGAAGCAATTTGCCTCAAGGCCATGGCTCGCAGCACCGCCCAGCGATACCGAACCGCGATTGACCTGGCCGACGATCTGAGGCGCTTCCTCGATGGTCGGCCGACAATCGCTCGACCGCTCAAGTGGCCCGGCCGCGCCGCGCGCTGGGTGCGCCGAAACGATCGAATCGTTGCCATCGTGATCCTGGTGGGCATTGCCTTGTTCTTCACCACGGTGGCGACCTGGAACACATATCAGACGCACCAGCTTCGTTCCGACCGCGATATGGCCCTTCAGGACCAGGCCGAACGTGCCCGAACCGAGCAGAAACGAGAGTACGCCCGCAGGGTGCGCGAGGCGTTTGTCGCCTGGCAGAGCGGGGACACCCCAGCAGCGCTCGAAGCGCTCGCCGCGGCCGAGAGCGCGACCGCGTTCACGATGGAGTCACCGGATTTTACCTACGACTACCTCACGCGTTTGCTCAAGTCGGGGCAAATCACGATTGTCTGTCCGGCAGGGTCGGTCACGGCTTTGGCTGTCTCCTCGGATGGCACACGGATTGCCAGCGGGCATGGCGATGGCACGCTCACAATCTGGAATCGCTCCGGGGAACAACTCGGTTCGGTAAAGGCACACGAGACTTCCGTAACGCACCTGGCGTTTGCGCTCAATGGAACCCGACTCCTCACGGCCAGTGTGACCGAAGGAACTGGGCAACTGCTGAACTGGAACATGACGCTCGCGGGAGGGATCGTTCCCGCTCCAGTGGGTCAGCAAACCGTGGCAAGTGACATCTCCTGCTTCGCTATCTCGGCGGACGGGAACTGCGTCTTCACTGGTAGGCCAAAAGGTTCTTTACTGAAAATCCATCTGCTCGATTCCGAACAGAACGCGACCCTGCCTGGGATACCCGACAGCGCACCGATCACTTCCGTCACCACGTCTCACGATGGAAAGTGGGTCATCACAGCCGATGGAAGCGGGCATATCCAGCGCTGGACTGCGAATCTCAAGCGTGATGACTCGTTCCGGAGCTACAAGTTCACTGGGGAAGTCAGCGCGCTGGCGGTGACAGAGATTGGGTTGCCTGCAATCGGATTTGTCAGCGGGAAGGTGTTCGTTGTCGCGCCGGATTCCTCCCCGCAGATGTTCTCGACTGACACGCGCGTCCACTGGATCGCCATTCATCCGACCAATGGATTCGCGCTCGGAGCAACTCCGGGGCGCGTGCTGTTGCGAGGGGGATATGATCTCCCGACTGGTGATACCGAGACAATTCGCGCAGGGGTCTTTTCCCCGGATGGCAAGACACTCTTCACTGGCAGCAGCGATGGGATAATTCGGTCCTGGAATGTTGCCAACAATCTCCGCGAGCGCGTGGCCATCCCGACAGGTCAGGTGAATGCGATCGGTGTTCACACTGACGGCGGTCACGGCGACACGGGTGAGTTCGTTGTTGCTTCCGAGCGCCAACTGGCCATGTTCGATACCCGAAATCCGACTCAGTCGTGGAGTCGGCTTCTCGATGGGGGGAAGGGGAAGCAGTTCTGTGTCGTTCATCTCTTGAACGATGGCACGACACGCGGGGTGACACTTGAGGGCAAGTCGGCGGTGATCTGGAACATCAGCGCGGGGACTGAGCAGTTTCGCGTCCAGATGCCTGACGATCACATCGCAACAACCGCGGCCTTGACACTTGACGGTTCGCGTTTGGCGGTTGGGGACGACGCGGGGCAGGTGATCGTGTGGTCCGTCTCCGAGAAGTCCATCATCGCGACGATTGATACGGGCGTTCGTCGGCCGGTCCAGCGTGTTGTGCTGACCCCTGAGGCAAACATCGTTGCCGCTCCGGTCTCTGGTGGCATTGGAATGTGGATGATTGGCGACTCGAGCCTGTTGGGAACGATTCCGGTTGAGGAGACCTCTGTTTTCCGCTTCGTGCCGACCGGGGATCTCGTCATCACCGCCGGCAGAGGCGGTGTTGTGAAGGTGTGGAACCTGATGGGTCGGGAGCAGTTGGCCCTGTACGGTCATGTGGGACGAGTCACGGGTTTGGGTATTTCTCCGAATGGTCGAACGCTGGTGACCGGTGGCGCAAGCGGAGAGGTGAAGTTCTGGGACATGCGAACCGGGCAGGAGTTGATCGGCCTTCGCCGACACTCAACCGCGGTCACGGTGATTGAGTTCGCGGCCAGCGGCAAATTCCTGGTTACCGGCGGGGAAGGACAAGTCGCAATCTGGGATGCGCGAGAGTAGGTGCCGCTTACTGATCGTTCTCGGGGCCGCGACCGTGAGGGAGCGTGGCTTTGTCAGAGCCGCGACCGTCAGGGAGCGATCTTGAGTGATCGCTCCCTGACGGTCGCGGCTCTGACGGTCACGCGGTCCCGGCGATGATGATGAGTGGGCGCTTGTTCTCGTCGGGTTCGGCTCGGCGGAGCAGTTCGCGAACCATCCACGGAACATTTCCTTCGCCAAACAAGAGGAAGCCCAGAGTCCCGCTGACGGGACTGTCATCTGTCCAGCCGAAGTGAATCTCTGGCGGTCGGCCCACCTTTGCCATTTCCAGAGCCAGAGCCGCAAGCGTGTGAGCGATAGACGCGGCCCCGGTAATCTTCATGACGTATCGCCCTTCCTCCTGAGTGATGTTGAGCACCGGCTCGTTGACAAAATCGCTGGCGTCCGCGAGTTCCACTTGCACGAACACGATCATCAGATCGCGGGGGATACGGTGTTCGCGGCGGATTTGTGCTTCCTTGTTCGCCAGACTGCGCCGGCCAGGACGATGCGGAACCAGCACTGTCAGTTCCAGGTGGCGGATGGTGTCCCACACAAGTCGGGTTTCCGGGTCGGGCAGTTTGAACCCGGCGAAGCGCAGTTCTCGACTGCGCGCGATCCGCGACCAGAACGACACCACGAGGATCACGAGGATGAAGAACCCCGCGATCTTGATGCCGTCTGGCTTCTCGTAGACGTTGGCGATAGTCGTGTAAATGAACACGAGCGTGATAAAGAAAAACGGCCAGGAGAGTCTGCGATACCAGGCACCTTCTCTGCGCTGCCAGAGATCAATGACTGATGCGACACACGCACTGGTAATGAGCACGAGTACCCCAGTCGCGTAGGCTGCTCCTTGAGCTTCGACGCTGGCCTTGAAGATCACTGTCACCACGATGTTGATTGCCGTGAACATCAACACCAGCGGGCGTGTTGCTCGTGCCCATTCCGGTGCCATTCCGTATCGCGGAAGGTATTGCGGAACGAGATTCAGCAGCCCCGCCATCGCGCTTGCGCCGGCAAACCACAGAATCACGACCGTGGAGATGTCGTAGATCGTTCCAAACCATTCGCCGAAAAACGGAAGCAGTTTGCCGTCCGGGTTTTCGCCGTGTGCGAGATACGCCAGCGCGCGGTCTTTCGCCTTCACGTCCTTGTCGGTGATGCCAGGCTTTTCCTTCCCAGCCGCGTCCACTTTCGTCAGGTGTTCCGCAGGGATCAGGCACGCGACCACGACCGACGAGCCAATGAGATACGTTGACATCACCACTGCGGCTGTGATGAGCAACTTCCGGGTGTTGGCGATTCGTCCACGGGGTTCCTTTGGGTTATCATCGGTCTTCCCCTTCACGAGCGGCATCACGGCAACGCCCGTCTCGAATCCAGACAGACCCAGCGCCAGTTTGGGGAAGATAATGAGGCTGATAGCGATAATTGTCAGTAAGCCAGTCCCCGCCAGAGGCCGTTCTGACTCCTTGAGGTACCACTGACCATTCTGAATCCGGTGAACCAGTTCCTGGAAGCGGTCGGGATGGTCCACCAAGTACATGATCCCTGCGCCAATGACGACCGCGCTGAGAATCATGTAGACGAACACGATCACCACCGCGAGACTGATCACCTCCCGGAACCCGCGCATGAACGAGGCTCCGAGCAGCACTAACAAGAACGCGGTGACATAGATCGCTTGCCGGGTCTTCGATGTGTCATCGAGCACATCCAGCGGCCAGTGTGGATTGGTAATCAGGTGGGCCGCGGCATCGGCGGCCGAGAGAGTTTTGGTGATGACAAAGTCCGTCGCGGCGAACCCCAACAGCACAAGCACGAGGATTTTCCCGCCCCAGCCGGTCACAAGTCTGGCAAGCATTCCGATTGAGCCTTGCCCCGTGTGCGACCGACCGGCGACGTAGGAGTAGATGGGCAGCGCGCCGAAGAGTGTCAGCAGCACGAGTACGATGGTGGCCAGCGGAGCCAGAAGCCCCGCGTTCTCGTAGGCGATGGACGGCTGATAACCGAGCGTGGAGAAGTAATCGACGCCGGTCAGGCACATGACCCACAACCAGAATGCCTGGTGGTGTGGTTTGGCCGGCTGCGCGGGGGCACCGGGTTGTTGGCTCATTGGAGGGGGGAATTGTCTCGCTCGCGAAGTCCGCGCGACAGGCGCGGGAAGTGCGAGCAGCGAGAGGCGGTTACAGGTGTGAAGCACCGCCCCAGAACCGAACTTCTAGTGTAGTGAGCGTGCTGACAGAATCCAACGGAGCAACCTACTTCGCCAGCCCGACAAGCCACATCATGACGAAGTACGCGCCCACGATGCTGCCCACGGTGATGAGCACAAGCGCGGCTATCACGCCAGCCAGTATCCAGCCGCTTGACCGCCGTGTTCCTTCTCGATCCATGACAGCGCGCTCGACGAGCCGCGCGTTGCGGGCATTCGCTTGAAACAACACGTCGAAAACATCACCCAGAATTGGGATCATGCCCAGTAACCCGTCGATGGTGAGATTGAGCACCATGCGGGCCATGACAACCGGCGGCACGCCAAGTTTGGAGGCCAGTTGAAGAATGTACGCGCCGATGGTCATGGTCGTGGCATCGCCGATGCCGGGGATAAGACCAAGCAGAGCGTCCGCGCCGACGCGAAGTTTCGTGCCGGGAACCGGCACCGCGGTATCCATCACCTTCGCGATTGTGCGGATGGTGGCGAGATAGCCCTCCTCTTCTGGTGTGAGGGGTGGGGAAGGGGAAGCGCTCATTCGCGATACTTCTTCGGGTCCACGCTCACATACTTGATGTGTGTTCGCTTCCACGTGTAAGTAATCTCCAGACTCCCCGCAGCGGATTGTATCATCGCGGGGTAAGAGTATTCCGCGTCCTTTTCGGCATCGAGATCAACGACCTTCTTCCAGGTCTTCCCGTCATCGGTGGACCGTGCGAGGCTGATTGGACTTCGGCCATTCGCGACCGGGTTGTAAATCAGGAACACATCGCCTTCCTTGGTCTTCACGCAATCGATTCCCGCGCTGGGGTTGGGGAGTTTCGTCTCCTCGGCAGCGGTGAAAGTCTCTCCTCCGTCCTTCGACTCCGCGCGGCAAATCACACGCGGGTTGCGTGAGCGCATCAGCGCGACAATGTGGCCGTCTTTCGTCTCGAATAGCGTCGGCTGAATCTGGTTGAACTTCCCCGGCACCGGGAAAGGATTCGAGCGTTTCCAGGTCTTTCCGTTGTCGGTGGAGCGATCCACGAACGGCGTCCAGTTCCGGTGACTCTCCCACGAAGTTCCCGCAAGAATGGTGCCGTTAGCTAACTGGATCGGCTTGGCGCGCACCGGCCCCATGAACGTCGAGGGCATCATCTCCGGCTTCGTCCAGGTCTTGCCGTTGTCGTTTGACGTGCGGAAGTATCCCGTCCAGCGTTCGGGGCTTGGTCCGGCTTTGTACCAGAACCAGAGCGTGCCCTTCGCGGTCTTGAAGAGCACCGGGTTCCAGCACGGCTGACCCGGTTCGGTGCCGATGACTACCGGAGCGGTCCACTTCTTTCCGTCGAAGGAACTGCTCCAGATTTGCACGTCCTTGGCGCCTTCGTCCTTTCCTCCAAACCACGCGGCCAGGAGCTTGCCTTGCTCGTGCTCAACAAGCGTGGACGCATGACATGATGGGAATGGGGCTTTCTCGAAGATGAACATGGTCGATTCCTGTTGAAAGAGAAGCCGCACGATGAACGCAGAGAAGACACGATTCTTGATTTCAATCCTGTATTCATCCTGTAATCCCGTCTAATTCTGAGACTTCTCGCTGGACGCGACAGGTTTGAACTGCCTGCGGTCCTTGCTCTTCCAAAAGAATCCAGCCTGTGCCTCTTTGGGGGTTACCACACCAACCCA
>JAKEEV010000011.1 GCA_022616395.1 Planctomycetia bacterium
AACTTGAATGGCGAAGCAACATAGTACCGCTTCCCGCCGGACATGGCGGATTGCATCTTGTCATTCCGCTGGAACTCCTTGAGGTGAAGTTCCGCGAGCTTCGGCTTGGGATCGAACGTGTCGATGTGGCTCGGCCCGCCTTCCATCATGAGGAAGATACACGCCTTCGCCTTTGCCGTAAGCTGTGGTTTTTTCAGTGACAGCGGGTTGTCACTGGCGCGCGCTTCATGAGCAAGCATCGCGGAGAACGCAACGCTGCCGAGCGATGTTCCGAGACCGTAGATCGCTTCACGCCGATTGAGCATGACCGGCCCTCATGCTTGTTGTAGCCGGCCTCTGTGAGGCCGGTCTTCGTTCGTCCGGCCTCACAGAGGCCGGCTACAAAAACCAACGCGCACAATCTGGTATTAATCCAGATAGATGAATTCGTTTGTGTTGAACAGCACGATACACACTTCCATCAACCCGCGCGTTTGGGCATCAACATCAGCCGGGTGAAGATCCGGCACGAAGTCCGCTGCTGAGTGCAACTTCTCGCGGAAGGTGAACTTCTCGCCGGTGTTCTCCTCCACGGCCTCGCGCACAATCTCCGTCGGTCGATTCGGTTTGGCGAACTTCAATCCCTTGTGTCGCTCGGTCATCGCGGACCAGTGTTTCAGGCACGCGGTCAGTTCGGGCTTCGTCGGCGTGCGGCCAAGCGTAAGTTGGAACACGCGAGTGATCGTATCTTCGCGCGATTTCGTTTCCTTCAACACGCGCGCGGCCACAGCCAGAGCACGCGAGCGCGTCGATTCGGAGTTAAAGAGCGCGAACGCTTGAGGAGCGACTGTCGAGACTTCGCGCCCCTCGCAGGAAATGTCCGGCGACGGCGAGTTAAACACTTCCTGGAAAGGATCGCGCACTCCGCGAAGTTTCAGAACGTAGAGCGTTCGCCGATTCCGCTGTTCTGGTCTGGGAGATGGCTCCCACGCAGGCGCGAAGGTGCCCATGACCTGCCGCGGTTGAAACGCCACATCGAGATTAATCTCCGGCCGAACCGGAATGCCGCCAAGCGCCAGATTCAGTTCGCCAGAAGCGGCGAGCATCGCATCGCGCAGTTCCTCCGCCGTCAAGCGCCGCGGACGGAAGACAGCGAAACTGGTTCCGGTCGGGTCTTTCACAGCGAGCGCTTGCGGGTCCGGGTGTCGCGAAGACCGCCGGTAGGTTTCAGAGAGCAGAATGAGGCGTTGAAGTTGCTTCACCGACCATTTCTTGGCGAGGAACTCTGTCGCCAGCCAGTCGAGCAACTCCGGGTGAGTCGGCTTCTTGCTGGTTGCTCCGAAGTTGTTCGGATTGCCCGCGAGAGGAGTGCCCATCGTCCATTGCCAGATTCGATTCACCATCACGCGAGCGGTAAGCGGATTTTTCGGATCGGTGATCCACTCCGCGAGTGCTGTTCGTCGGCCGGCGATGGTGTCGGGAATCTTCGCTTCGCCCACAGCGCTCAACACACCCGGCGCGACCTTCTCCTTCGGGCTGAACGGATCGCCTCCGCCGAGGATGTGCGTAACTTCCAACTCGCCGGTGTTCGCGTCCTTCGGAATGCGGAACGGAGCGGAGACCGACCTCACGACGGGAGTGCGGCCACTGTAAACAGAAAGCGCGAACGGTTCATAGCGGTCATATTCCCACTTCAGCCGTTCGAGTCCCTTTCGCGCGATCCGTTCTAAACCAAGATCGACGGGAGAGAGAAACTCGTGTCTCGGAGGCTTCTGGCCCTTCTTGTCGGGATTCTCGGCCTCCCACTTGGCACGCGCTGCTGATTCAACTTGCTGAATCCGCTTCAACTCGGCTTCCAAGAATGCACGCCGGGCGTCGAGATACTTCTTCTCTCCAAAGCCCGCGGTGTTCTCGATCTTCAGGAACGGTGCCGGGCGTTCGGTAAGTTGCGTTGTGGCGAAGACGGCCTGGATGCGGTAGTAGTCGCGTGTGGGGACCGGGTCGAACTTGTGATCGTGACAGCGCGCGCACTGGAGCATGTGCCCGAGGAACACTTGCCCCACCGAGTCGGTCACATCGTCGAGGAACCGCTGACGTGCGACCTTCGGCACCTCCATGCCAGTGAGTTCCCACGCGCCCATGCGAAGGAAACCGACCGCGACAAGCAGCTCCGGGTCATTCGCGTCGATCTCGTCGCCCGCGAGTTGTTCCTTTACGAACTGATTGTAAGGCTTGTCGGAGTTGAAGCTCCTCACCACATAATCGCGATACCGCCAGGCGCTCCCGCGTTCGTAGTCGTTGGCATAGCCTGACGAGTCCGCATAGCGAGTCACATCAAGCCAGCGGCGGGCCATCTGCTCGCCGTAATGCGGAGACGCGAGCAAGCGATCCACCACCTTCGTGAACGCAGTGAGATCGTCCGCCTTGTCCGAGAGGAAGTCAGTCACTTCTTGCGGCGATGGCGGAAGGCCCGTGAGATCAAACGTAACTCGGCGAATGAGCACAAGTCGAGACGCGGGCGGAGCCGGTGACAGCCCGATGTCACTCAACTTCGAGGCGATGAAGTGATCGACCAGATTGATGTCAGTTTTCGGAGTGCGGATTTCGGATTTACCAAGTGGCTGATAGGCCCACAAGTTTTCCGGCTTGTAAGTGCGGTTGGTCCAGTCCGGAGAGAGTCCTCCGCTGGTCTTCACCGTCACACCGGCTCGTTTCGCGGCCTTCACAATCTCCGCGATCCGCTCATCTGTTGGCCAGGGAGCGCCGCCGTCGATCCAGTCCTTGATGGCGCTCACTTCCGCGTCGGTAAGCTTGTCGTTCTCCTTCGGCGGCATCGGAAGATAGTCGCGATCCGTCCGCGTGATGGCCTTGTAGAGCGGGCTGTCGGTCGATTTGCCGGCCACGACCGCCGGCTTGTTGCTATCGCCGCCCTTGAGAAGCGCTAACCGCGAAGTCAGATCGAAACTGCTCTTGATCTTCTTCGGCTCTTCGCCGTGACACGCGAAGCACTTCGTCTTGAACGTCGGTAGCACGCGCAGCGCGAACAACTCTTCCGCGTTCGCCTTCGGATCGGCCGCGAAAAGCGCGCTCGGCGATGCCAGCAACACGACGAGCGCGATGAGAGCCTTGTGCATGGTGCCATCACCCCGCGACTCAAGTAGGACGGGCTTTCCAGGCCGTCTCTGGAAAGACAGCCTGGAAAGGCCATCCTACTTCTGTTGCTCACCCAACTCGCCACTTTACCAAGTTCACACTCGCCGGTCGCGGGTTGTTTGGGTGGGCACGAGCAACTTCCGGCTTGCAGAAACAGGACGCATCAGCAACCCGTTCACTGGCTTTTCATGTCGCGAGTGGTACCGTACTACCGTTTCTAGAGTGGGATTACGTTCGTCTGGACACGAGTCGGCATTTCCGCGGCCCGGTCACATTCTTGTGTGGAGAACACCCTGATGGTACTCCCAACTCAATTGGGACGATTCGCGGCTCGAATTGGTCTCGTGGCTCTCCTCGTTTTCGTGACGACCACAGTCGGAGGAACGGGACGAACACACGCCCAACCTCCGGGTGGCCAACCACCCAAGGGAACACCGGAGCGAGCCAAGCCGGGCGTGTCGATCAACGAGGCCAAGGCGTTCAAGGGATACACACTCGTTGCCCCGATGAACTCCACGAAGACTCATCTGATCGACATGGAAGGGCGTGTGGTCAAGACGTGGGAAACGGGTTCGACTCCGGCTCTGAGTACCTATCTGCTCGACAACGGAAACTTGCTTCGTACCGGCGCGCTCGGCTCGAAAGGCAAAATCAACGGAGCGGGCGCGGGCGGACGCATTCAAGAGTTCAACTGGGCCGGCGAACTGGTCTGGGATTACACCTACGCGACCGACAAATCGCAACCTCACCACGACATCCACCGGATGCCCAACGGCAACATCCTGATGATTGTCTGGGACAAGAAGACCGCCGAGGAAGCCGTCGCCGCCGGTCGCCGACCTGATTCAGTGAAAGACAGCCTGCTGGCCGATGCGATCATTGAAGTGAAGCCCACCGGCAAGACAACCGGTGAGATCGTCTGGGAATGGCGCGTGTGGGATCACCTTGTTCAGGATCACGACAAGACCAAGGCCAACTACGGGAACGTGGCTCAGGAATCGGAACTGATCGACATCAACTTCGGCTCCGGGATGCTCGCGGGGATGATGGCCAAGAAGGAGGATCTCGATAAGCTCAAGGATCTCGGCTATGTCGGCGCCCAGCCAGTCCCGAAGGGACCAGGAGGCTTCGGCGGTCCCGCGCCAGACTGGACACACATCAACTCCGTTTCCTACAACGCTGAACTCGATCAGATCGTGCTCAGCGTCCACTCGTTCAGCGAAATCTGGATCATCGACCACAGCACGACAAAAGCCGAAGCCGCCGGTCACACCGGGGGGAAGTACGGCAAGGGTGGCGATCTCCTTTACCGCTGGGGAAACCCGAAGGCGTATCGATCCGGCACCAACGCGAACCAGAAACTGTTTCACCAACACAACGCGCACTGGATTCCCAAGGGCTATCCCGGCGCGGGGAACATGCTCATCTTCAATAACGGCGGAGGGCGGCCGGATGGGTCGTACTCCTCGGTCGATGAAATCGTCATTCCGCTCGGTAAGGACGGGAAGTACACCCGCAAAGCCGGCTTGCCCTTCGGTCCAGACAAACCAACGTGGAGCTACACCGCACAGAAGAAAACCGACTTCTTCGCGACGTTCATTTCAGGCGCTCATCGACTGCCCAACGGCAACACGCTCATCTGCTCCGGGCCGGATGGCACTGTGTTCGAGGTAACGGCCGAGAAGCAAACGGTGTGGAAGTTCGTGAATCCCAATCGCGGCGGATTCGGTGGCCCCGGCTTCTTCGGCTTCCCAATGCCGGGCCAGATTCTGCCGGGCTTCACACAAGATCAACTCAAGATGAC
>JAKEEV010000880.1 GCA_022616395.1 Planctomycetia bacterium
CTTGCTTCGTGCTGCCGAAGTCGCAACCATCACCCTCGAGCAACTCGATTTCGATTGCCTTTCTCCTCCCCTCCTCGGAAAGTCCGTAGAGGGAACTTCGGCCCGTGGTCAACCGCTCGAACCACCGGAAACCCAGCGCTCGCTCAATCGCGTAGCGATGCGATCCGATTGCGTGCTGCATTTGGGGAACAGTGAGCGGCCCCTTCCTTGCCAGAAGTGCCAGGAGCGCGCTTCGCCGTTCCGCGACATTGGGGAACGGGTCGGTCATGTCCGGCGTGTCCTCACCGTTATCGGTTGCACACGGTCAGACACGAGACGGGCACGAGACGAGAAACTAACGAGCCGCGGACGAAAAGTGCAATCGCGGATTCATAATTTCTCGCGAAACCGCTGCGTGTTCCCGTAATCGCGAAGCAGAGAACCAACGCAGTCCGTTCATAATTTCTCGACCGAGGGGAACACTCCGCGCGAAACCGATTGCCGTGAGCAGATCGGGGGAGTTCTATTTTTTCTCTTCAACCGGGAAGGTGTGTTCGAGGCGTGTTGCCTGACCATCGGTCCCAACAACGGTAATCACCAACTTCTCCACGCCAGCGGGAGCCTGATAGATCAGACGCTCGCCTTCTCGGTGAACTTCTCCCAACTTCGTCTCGATGCGATACCAGCAGGGGAGCGGGTAGTCGGCTTCGAGGGTGAACGAGAGAGCAGTCCTGGCAGGAAGGCGATTGATTTTTCCCGGAGTCAAGCGCGGGACGATTGCACTGGGAGTCTGTGTCGGGCCGAGCGTGTAGAGTTTCTCAAGGTCGGCGAGGAGTGGCTTCAAAGAGATCTTCTCGCGTTCGGCATTGGCGACGAAGAACCTCAGGTTACCTCGCGAGAAGACCACAGTGGTGTAGTCGTCATACTGGAAGAGTGGATACTTCACCCGGTCATCGCGTCGAGCATTGGGCGATTGGGAGGCCGCGAGCAGTTCGAGCAACCGGTGTTCCGCGGCGTTCCGTGAGCGTTCTTCGTAGACATCGAGTCGCAACAGGTGGTTGCCATCTCTTGGCTTCCAGACGGACATAGTGTAGCGGGCATCGTTTTTGAGCGACTCTTCCCGGAGGTTGACCAACTGCCAGCCGGGGAGCAGTTGTGGTCCGATCACCAGCCGCCAGAAGAAGAACTTGATGTCGGTGGCGTTGGGTCGCGGCCAGTCCTCGAACTGGAACAAGCGGAGAAGTTCCGGAGGGAGCGTTATCACGCGAGACTCCTATTCCCCTGAGAGTTTGAATTGGTGTGTCTGGTGTTTGGTCCGGGTCTTTTCTGTCTTTCGGACCAAACACCAACAACACACCAATTCAAACTCTCAGGGCTACGACGGAAGGATCACGTCAAGGCGCGTCTCTGCTTGGTTGACGGGTCCGGGTTGCAGTTGGGGCGTCCGAGTGGTGCCGCGAGCCGATCGCGGTAGCCGCTTGTTCCGAAAACCATGTTAACAGGTAACAGCGGAGCATGTGGTGGGGTCGTTGGGTCGCCCAGACCGTCCACTTGCAGACAAGCATCACAGAGAGGATCAGTTGCGGTACAGTTACCAGCCCAGGCGACTTCATGATAAAAGAAACGGGTAAGTCCAGCAGGTAATCCCCACACCGAAGAGCCGATTGATAACATGGGGTTGAGATCGAAGAGGTACCCTAACTTGGATTGCGAAAAGTCGCATCCGAGGAGATTGGCGAATGTCGAGAGGATTGTCGCACAGTCGCTGCAATTGACGGAGCCACCCGCGCCAACTCCCCCGCGGAGTCGCTGCACGAACTCGGTGAGCTTGAACTCCGGGTACGAGTAGAACGAATAGGGGTCGTAGGCGATGGTCCCCGAACCCAGAGCGTGGATCGCCGCGGTCAACTTCTCGGCCGCTTCGCTCGGCTGCTTCGCTCCGCTGGCCCACGAGCAGGCATAATCAAGCGCATCGGTCCAGGGGAGGTGGGTATTGAAGAGGTCGTTCGTTTGTACCCACGGCGATGTCGGGAGAGCCAGCGTTACATAAATCCGGTGCCGCGTACGCGCAATGTAAGTCCACTGCGTATCGCCGGAGCAGCGGTAATACCAATCCCAGGAAATGTCGTAGATGCCGACCCCCGCGTCCCAGATCGAGACACCGCTCAGAGGCAGTGTGATCCAGTCGCTCTCGCCGCTGGGGTCAAACGAAATGGAAGTGGGGGGAATGGTTCCCAGGACGTTGGTGTGAGTCACATCGGGTGGTGGACCAAGTGGCAAGTTCGGGAGTGGCTGGACGTTTGCGCCGGGAATGGCCTGCACGGTTGCATTTGGGCACAAACTCGTCAGGCGGAACTTGCCAAGGAGTGTCAACGGATTGCCGAATGTCGCTGACATCGCGTAGGCTGCCGGTGAGTCTTCGGGTACGATGCAGCGTGTGGCCTCCCACTCAGGTAAGATCGTCATCGAGCCGCGATTGGGCCGGATCGTCAGCGCATCGGTGGTGGCTGATGCGAGAGCGTGATTGAACCGCAGCGCGACGAGTGCAACCGACATACTGGTCCTTTCATTTCCCTGCGAGCCACTCACTCTCTGCTCTTTGTGATCCAGCGGCCATCGCTGGAAGCGGGCTTCTCCTGCCTCGGAAACGGGTCGCCATTTGCAGGCTTCCCGGAACCAATTGTTGTTGGTTTGGCGGGAAAGATACGCAATCGCATTGATTCGTTTCCGTCTGCGGCGGGTTCCGCAAATCCGATTAGGTACTTGACTTTTGTACAGTAATCACGCATACTGGAGTAGAGGGAACCGGCACGCCAGACCGACCACCCTGCGCGCCGGCAGCCACCCGACC
>JAKEEV010000881.1 GCA_022616395.1 Planctomycetia bacterium
GGCGATGGCGTGTATGCGCTCAACATCGAAGAGCGCATGACGCTCTGCAACATGGCAATCGAAGCTGGAGGAAAGAACGGCATCATCGCCGCGGACAAGGTCACATTCGATTACGTCAACAAGCGCAACGCCGGTCAGAAGCCTTACACGGCGGTGTACACCGATCCGGGCGCGAAGTTCATCTTCGAGAAAGTCTACGATGTGACGAAGCTCGAACCGGTGATCGCCAAGCCGCATTCACCCGACAACCGCGCGTTCGTGAGCGAAGTGAAAGGCACGAAGCTTGACCGCGCGTACATCGGCAGTTGCACCGGAGGAAAGTTGACCGACTTCCGGGCCGCGGCGGAGTTAATGAACGGCAAGAGCGTGAAGATCGACACATTTGTAGTGCCCGCAACTACCGAAGTCGCCCGCGGGCTGGATACCGAAAAGGTAGGCGGCAAGTCTCTGCGTGACATCTTCCTCGCGGCTGGAGCGAAGATCGGCGAGGCGAGTTGCGCTGCGTGTTTGGGCGGACCGAGCGATACCTTCGGCCGGTTGAACACACCCATCTCGTGCATCAGCACGACCAACCGCAACTTCCCTGGTCGCATGGGCCACAAGGAAGCCAAAGTCTTCCTCGCCAGCCCGCTGACAGTGGCCGCGAGCGCACTCGCGGGCACCATCGCGGACTGCCGCGACCTTTTGGTATGATGGGGTGAATCGCTTTTCGGAGGAGAACCGATGAACACGACGACAATTACGATTACCGACCCGGAACTGCTCGCGAAACTGGCCGCCGCGAACGGGCAGATCATCTTCCGTGGGCCGGGTGGCGAACCTGTGAAAACGGTCTCGACCGTGCCCTATGGAGTTCCACCGCCGGGAGTGAAGTCACCCGTTTCGGACGAGGAATTTGAGGAAGCCAGGAAGTCGCCTGACAGTGGAATCACGCTGGCGGAGTTCTGGGAGAAGGTCCAGCGCGGGGAGTGGAAATGCACCGCTTGAACAAGTTCGCAATGCTCCCTCTGCTTCTGCCCTCGTTCGTCGCCCTTGCGCCGGCGGCTCCCGATTCACCCAAACCGGAAGACTTCGTCACGGTCCAGAAGGGCACGCTACCCATCATCCTCTCGGCTCCGCACGGCGGGCGCAAGAAAGTTCCCGATGTGCCCGAGCGCGTCGGGAAGGGACTCAAGAATTTCCAGACTGTTCTCGACACCAACACCGCCGAAATGACCGAGAAGCTCGTCGCGGAGTTGGAGAAGGCGCTCGATGGCAAGCCGTGGGTCGTGATTGCCCGCTTCGAGCGAAAGTATGCCGATGTGAACCGCTCGGCCGAACAGGGGTATGAGAGCGACAAGGCGAAGCCTTACTACGACGCCTATCACAGCGCGCTTGAATCCGCGTGCAAGGCGGTGCGCAAACAACACAGGCGCGGAATTCTGCTCGACATTCACGGCAACGGCGTTCACCCCGGAGCGATCTGTCGAGGAACGCTCAACGGCAAGACAGTGACGCTTCTCAAGGAGCGCGACGGGTGGGCGGCGATCAACGGCAAGAACAGCGTGCTTGGGCGCATGGAGAAACTCGGCTACAAGATAATGCCGCCGGGAAACGCGCAGAACACCGCAAAGGAAGAACGCCAGTTCACCGGCGGATTCATCGTCAGTAACTATGGCAGTCACACCGCCTACGCAATCGATGCCATTCAACTGGAATTCGGCTCCATCTTGCGGAATAAGAACACGTACGCGACCACGGCAAAGGATCTGGCCGAAGCGATTCGCGTGTTCCACGACTCGTATCTGAAGTAGTGCTTCGCAGTGCTCGCCTCGCTCGCAAGTGAGAGTGCTTCGCAAGTGTGAGTGCGAGTGTGAGTGTGAGTGAAAACTGAATACCAAGCCGGTCATGGCCAGTGACCAACACAAAGCAACGATTGGGTATGAACCGGCCGGGGCGAACGATCCCGGATCGGCTCAACCCGTCATTCACTTCGTGGGAGGTTCCCAGCGAACAGACGATCTCGGTTCCTTGCTCCAAAAACGTCTTCTGGTCGCAGCGATCCTGCTTGCGCTTCTCTACACGTACTTCGGCCCCGGACTGAGCTACGTCCGATTCTCTCAGCGAGAATGGTTTTTCCTGAGTTTCAGTCTGGTGGCCTGGGTGTGCGAAATTGCCGCCGCCGTCATTCTCTGGACCCGTCCGAAACTCTCGCTACGGTCTCTGCGGCGGATTGAACTGATCGTCATCGGCTTGCCGTTCCTCAATCAAGCCCTCACCGACTACTACCCGGTGTACATCGGGGACAACCTTCGCGCGCAACTTCAGGCGGATCTGACGCCGTTCTTCACGGCCCGCGCGTATGTGCTGGCGTGGTTCGCACTCATCATCGGCTATGCGATCATCATTCCAAACCTGTGGCGGCGTTGCCTCGCGGTGGTCGGGGTGTTCGTGGGGACCGCACTGGGAACCAACGCGGTGGCGGTCGCCTACGCCGGCTTTCTGGGCCACCCCAGTGGCACAAAATACCTGATCGAATTCGCCATCTGGCTGGCCTTCGGGATCGCCTTCGCGGTCTACAACGCCTACCGGATTGATGTCCTCCGCGAGTCCGCGGCAAAAGCTCGCAAGCTGGGGCAGTATCGCCTGGTGAAGAAGCTCGGTGCCGGCGGAATGGGCGAAGTGTATCTTGCCGAACACGCGCTGTTGCGCAGACCGTGCGCGATCAAGCTCATTCGTCCCGAGCGCGGTCGATCCAACCGCTTTGGCCCGCTTCGAGCGCGAAGTTCAGGTCACCGCCACACTCACGCATCCGAACACCGTCCAGATTTACGACTACGGCCGAGCGGAGGACGGAACCTTCTACTGCGTGATGGAATACCTGCCGGGGTTGACGTTGGAGAAACTGGTCGAGCGACACGGACCGCTCCCATCTGACCGCGCGATCTTTCTGACTCGTCAGGTCTGCGCGGCTCTCCGAGAAGCGCACGCCATCGGTCTTATTCATCGAGACATCAAGCCAGGGAACGTCATCGTTTGTGATCGAGGAGGGCACGCGGACACGGTGAAGTTGCTCGACTTCGGACTGGTGTGGCAACAGTCGGTCGGCGACAGCAAGGTGACGCAGGAAGGAGCGATTCTCGGCACGCCGGCGTACATGTCCCCTGAACAAGCGGACGCGACCTGCGACATCGACGCCCGCTCCGACATCTACA
>JAKEEV010000882.1 GCA_022616395.1 Planctomycetia bacterium
GCTCGCAAATCGGCGGGCTGTCATGGACCGCGGGCCTCTGGCCCGCCAGTGACAAGCGGCCGGGACGGCCGCGGTCCAGACAAGACCCCGCTCCCTTGCGGTCGCGGCTCGCAAATCGCTGCCAAGTCAAGCCGCGATCTTCAAGAGAGGTACCAGTGCGGCAGCGCGCTTGCGGGCCGGGGCGTGGAGCATGATCTCCATTCCGTTCACGATCCGATCTGGTCCGCGGCCATCGAACATGTTCCGGGCGCAGCGAGTCATGCCCTTGCGCTCCATCGGATCGTCCAGGAGCAGATCGACGCCTTCCTTGAGTTGGTCGAACGTCACCTCAGCCGCGTCGCCCAAGTAAGTCGCTACGCACTCCTCGTCCAGTTTCTTCCCGTTCCCCGCGTGCCTCTTGGTCTGGCTCAGGATGAGTTGAGGAACTCCCACCACGCACAACTCAGGCGACCAGCCATCGCCAGAGGTCAGCGCGAAGTGGACCCGAACGAGGCGCGTCATCAGTTCCTTATTCTCGGTGAGAACCTCAACCTGGGTCTTCTTCTCCTCCGCGAGCGCCAGCAGATCGTCGTAGCGGGGGTGATGAGTGCGGGTGATGATCGAGACTTTCGCCACCTTCGGCATGTCGAGCAGTTGCATGGTGCGGGTGAATGCCTGGCCTGTCAGATCGTCATCTCCCATCGCGACCAGAGCGCGGAAGGGTGGAGGAGGCTCGGTCGCGCGGATCGTTCGTTGCCGACGGAACACGCCGCGACAGAGAGCATAGCGATAGCCAAGCAGGAACTGCCCGCCCGGTTCAATCTGATACGCCTTGCGAGTCGGAAACAGCAGCGGGTTCACCACCAAATCCACCGGGAACCGCATCTCGGCTGTCGCATCGAACACCACGACCAGCGCACCGGTCTTCTTCAGTTCGCGAAGGTAATCGGCCGTCACGGTGTTGCTGGCAACCACAACCGAGGCCGCGTTGATCTTCCGCACCTGCGCGATGGTCGCCGCCAGGTCGCCATCATCACCGAGCTTCTGCTCAGCAGGAACCCAGTTGTTGTTTCCGCGATTGATGACCGTCGCCAGCGAGAGAGGATCGAGGTAGCTGAAGAAGTAAGTTCCGCGCCTCCGGCGCTGGAGAGCCGCAGCGAGTGAGAGGCACTGATAGAACGGCTCCCAGCCGTGCTCCAGTGTGCCATCGCAGCGAAACAGAATCGGTCCACGTGTCGCGTCCATGCGCACCGCTCCTCACCCAGGGCTTGATATGAGCGCGCGGTGGTTCGTGAGACAGTAGGGGAGGCTACTGCCCCACAGACTCATCGCGCGAACCGGCTGGTGTGGAGTTGGCTGACCGCTGGATGAAGATCCATGCGCGGGCGAGTGCCGCGCGAGGCGGGAGCGTCTCGACACCTCTTCTCCGGTGGGTCGTGTGACGACCCTTTGATGACACGCAGCGGGTTCCGGTCCGCAACGTCTCATGCTCCGACGGTGGGTTCCGGTCCACCACGAAGCGGGCGAATCGTAAGCCAGATTCCGAGCAAGCGGCAAGGCCACTTTTTCCGCGCCTCGTCAGAATGCTTTTGGTCGCTTTGGGCACAACGTTCCACGTGGAACGTTCGAGCTGATTCCTCCCAAGTGCGCGAACGTTCCACGTGGAACGTTCCTGCCGTTCACGGTGTTCCGAATGGCGCGAATGTTCCACGTGGAACGTTCCTGACATTCAAACGCCCGCCTGTGTTCCACGTGGAACGTTCCCGTCCAGTTCCTCTTTCCCCACGCAGCAAGATTGGTATGAGCAACCCCAATTCGACTTGACTTCGGAGACCGTCATGGAAGCCACGAAACCGCGTCTGGGTCGCGGACTCAACGCCCTTTTGGGTGATCTCGCGGACGTACTGCCGCCGGATACACCTGTGTGTCGGCTCCCGATTGAATCAATCAGCTACAACCCCTACCAGCCGCGAAAGCAGTTCGACGACGAGGAACTCGCCGCGCTGGCTTCAAGCATCCAGCTCCACGGCATCCTTCAGCCACTCGTTGTGCGCGAGGTGGGCGATGGGTATCAGCTCATCGCGGGCGAACGCCGACTGCGCGCGGCGCGCGTCGCGGGTCTGACCGAGGTTCCCGTTCATGTCGTGTCGTTCGACGACCAACAGGTCTTCGAGGCCGCGCTCGTCGAGAACATTCAGCGAACCGACCTCAATCCAATCGAAAAGGCGCACGGCTTCCGCGAATACCTGGATCGCTTCGGATTGACTCAGGACCAACTCGGAGCACGGATCGGGGTGGACCGCTCGACCGTGAGCAACCTGATTGGCCTTCTCACTCTCACCGAGGAAGTACAAGCCGCCGTGCGAAACGGACAGCTCACGCTCGGCCACGCGAAGGTGCTCAAGGGCGTTTCCGATCCAGAGCGTCAGAAGGCGCTGTGCAAGGAAGCGATCATGAAAAACTACTCCGTCCACGCTCTTGAACTTGTGAGCAAGCAACAGAAATCCGAATCGCCTCTTCTCGCGGAGGCACCCGCGAAGCGCGAGGTGGTCGAGAAGACAGCACACGTCAAGGGACTCGAAGACGAGTTGCGTCAGCGTCTGGCCGTGAAGATCGAAATCAAAGTGAAAGCGAAGGATCGGGGGCAGATCGTGATCGGCTTCGACTCCAACGACGACTTCGAGCGGATCATCCAGGCCTTACAGAAGTGATGACCAGCAGAATCGCGAGAACCGGATTTCGTAGGACAGGCTCGCGGGCAACCCAGCCGGCTCACGCCGGCGGTTCGACGTACCACTGCCGAAACCCAGCCGGCGGTTCGACGTACCACTGTCGAACCGCCGGCGTGAGCCGGCTGGGTTGCTTCTTCTTCGCAAAAATCCGACAATTCACCGAATCCGCCCAACAGCCGCCGCGAATAGCTCAGTGGTCACGCCCAGACCCACTGAGTTCGCCCCAGCCGAGGCGAGCCTACCCCATCACCAATCCGTTCGGCACTTGTTGCAGTTCCTCCTTTCGGTTACGCTCTCGCGGATTTCAGTGTTGGCACACGGAGGTGTTCCATGCGCACAGGGACGTTCGCGCTTGTCGGTCTGTGTTTGGTTCTGAGCGCACGTGGTTTGGACGCTGACGAGTTCAAGCCGTTCGCGTCAAGCGCCGGTCGGTACAAGATCCTCTTCCCCGGTCCGGTGAAAACTCAGACGACCGACATCAAGGCCGGCAAGGATACGCTGAAGCTCACACTCGACCTGGTGGAACTGAAAGGCGACACGGTCTTCCTGGTCAGCTTCGTGGACACTTCGGAGGCGGTCGCGAAACAGCCGCCCGGCCCACGACTCAACAAGGTGCGAGACGGCAACAAGGGCGAGAACGGAAAAGTGCTTGAGGACAAGGACGTGACCATCGGTTCCGAGAAGTACCCCGGTCGGGACGTTCTCATTGAGACACCCAAAGGGTACATCCGGAACCGAATCGTGATCGCGGGCAATCGGCTCTATCAGGTGATGATCCAGGGTTCAAAGGAGGTCGTCACCTCGGAGTCCGCGGACAAGTTCCTTGCCTCGTTTGAAATCACCAAGTAACGGAGAATTCGCCCATGCGTTCCGCAATCGCCCTGAGTCTCATTCTGGCTTTCGGAGCTGGTGCTCAAGCTCAAGAGAAGAAGTTCACGTCTCAAGACGGCCGGTTCAAGGCCACGTTCCCCACCGCGAAGGTCATGGAGAACGAACAGGATGTGGGTGGGATCACTCTCTACTCGTTCGGGACCGAATCACGCGGCCGAGCATTCCTGGTCATGTACATGGACTTTCCGATCGTGATCAAAGGCAATATGGTAAAAGAGTTGTTTGACGGCACCCAGGAAGGAGCGGCCAAGGAAGGGGATGGGAAGCTGCTCTCCTCCATCAACACCACTTTCGGACCCAAGAAGCTCCCCGCGCGCGAAATCCTCATCAAGAACGATGAGAAGATCATTCGCACCCTGTTGGTTCTCGATGGAAAGCGGATGTACATGATCATGGCTGGCGGAATGGACTCCTTCACCACCAACAAGGAAGCCTTCGCGTTCTTCGAGTCCTTTGAAATCACCAAGTAATGAGGGAGCACACCAAATGAGACTGCTTCTGGCCGGTGTTGTCCTCGCGGTGTGGGCCTCGACGGTTGGGGCCCAGGACAAAAAGCCCTTTGTGTCCAAAGCGGGGCAGTTCAAAGTGACTTTCCCCGGCGGAGCCAAGCCAAAGGCGACAGAACGCGACCTCGGCAAACTGACTCAGTACAGCTTCAACACCGAGGTGAAAAGACGGGCGTTCGATGTGACGTACTTCGACCTCCCGGCAACGGTCGAGGCGAAAAAGCTCTTCGACATCTCCGAGAAAGGCGCGGCGGGGAAGGACAAAATCCTCTCCTCCGTCGATGGAACCTTCGGGCCAGACAAACTCCCCTCGCGGGAAATCCTCATCAAGAAGGACGCCCTGCTCTTGCGAATGGTCATGATCCTCGCCGACGACCGACTCTATCTGCTGACCGTCGGCGGACCGGACGACTTCACCACCAGCAAGGAAGCCTACGCATTCTTCGAGACCTTCGAGATTACAAAGTAGTCGGAGCTTCAACCGAATCACTCGATAGCCGGTGTCCGCTTCCGTTGAGGGCGCGGATACCGGCTACAATCTGTTTTGGTAGGTGCCGCTTGCCGAGCGGCACGGTGTTCATAGTAGACATCACGCTCCGCGTGATGCCACCGCGAAGCGGTGGGGTTTCTGATTGTAGAGAAAGACACATCACGCGGAGCGTGA
>JAKEEV010000883.1 GCA_022616395.1 Planctomycetia bacterium
CACGGAGAACGATCATGAAGGTGTTCGCGATTGTGGCCGCGTGTTTGGTTGTGATCGGCGCCGGCGGTTACGGTTTCTACAGCCACGTTATTTCCAGCGGCGAAGAGACCTCCTGTCCGGTCGCGACGGAGGGCGGTTGCTGCCTGACGACTCCGAGCACGCCACCGTGCTGCGAATTGTCGACTGATCCCTCGGCGGAGCGCGAGGCGTGTGGCCTGGTATCCGATCTGTGCGGCACCGGCGCGACCCAGGTGCTCACGACCGTGAAAGAGAGCCAGGAGGAAGCGCCGGCGTGTGAGTTCTGCGCCAGCCCAACTCGCACCATCACCAGCGCCGCGAAGGCCATCGTCACACCGAAGTGAGCCTTCAGACAACCTGTGAACAGCAACAAAAGAAGACAGTGAGCCAGTTCGCCCACTGTCTTCTTGTTTCATTCCGCTGAAGTAGGACAGGCTTCCGCAGACAGGTATCCAGCCTGTCCTACGAAGAAGTCAGGCGGTTCGCTGGTAGACCGCGCGCCACACGCCCGTTCCCTTCTCGCGTGCCTTGCGCTCGAAGTTGGTTGCGTATCCGGCTTCCGTTCGCGGTGCAGCGCGCTCGACCTCTTCCGGTCGCTCAACAAACGAACCCGTCGCACAGACAATCTCGGTCATCACACCGAAGTATTCCTCCACGTCGCTGGCGATGAGCAACCGACCGCCGACCGCAAGCGCCCGCGCCACATCGGCCGCGAACTCCGGCGTGAACACACGCCGTTTCTTGTGTCTCTTTTTCCACCACGGATCGGGGAAGTACACATGCACGGCCGCAACACTTCCAGGCGGCACACAGTCGCGCAAGATCACCTTCGCATCAGCGCAGGCGATCTTCACGTTCGGCAGATTGCGGATGGCGAATCGCGTGGCCGCGTAAAGCTGAAACTTGCGAACGATCTCGATGCCGAAGAAGTTGGTATCCGGTCGCGACATCGCTGAGTTCAACAAAAACAGCCCCTTCCCCGTCCCGACCTCGATCTCGACCGGGTTGGCGTTGCCGAACAGAACCCGCCATTCGATGGCGGGCAGAGGACAGAGAACAGAGGACAGAGAACAGAGGTCAGAAGCCAGAACAGAGGAGACTTGCGCACTTTCTGTCTGCTGCTCTGTGTCTTCTGACTTCTGATCTCTGACCTCTGTCTTCTGACTTCTGTCCTCTGACCTCTGTCCTCTGTCCGTGGGCCAGACCCACGGGGCGAGTTCTTCGGTGGAGAGACGTCGGGGTTTACGCACCAAACAGCTCCTCCAACTTGCCGAGCGGAACGCCGGTCATGATCGCCTCGAACGCTTTCTCGGTGCCGACATAGCCCGTGACGCGGAAACGCATCAGCCGGCGGTGAATCTTGACTCCCACGCCAACCAGGACTAATCGTTCGCCGGGACGAACCGGACGGTGGAAGCGAGCCTCGTCGATTCCGCCCAGTCCCATGAGCACGCCAGCGTCGCCGATCTTCTGGTGGAAGTAGTAGAAGCCGCACATTTGAGCCGCGGACTCGCACATGAGGACACCGGGGAATAGCGGATAGTTCGGCATGTGCCCGCGAACCCAGAACTCATCGGGGCGAATGTCCTTGAAGCCGACAATGACCTTCGCGGCCGGATCAATGTGAACGATGCCGGTGAGCATCTCGAACTCATAGCGTTGCGGATTGACGGCGCGAATCTGCTCGATCCCGGCCAGCGGGTGCTCGTAGTCGAGCGCGGACAGATCGACGGGCGGCGGTTCAGCAGCCATCGGCGTTCCTCGGCCCAGATCGTAGTCCTCACGCTCCGCGTGAGGTGGCTTTCTCCTCACGCGGAGCGTGAGGACTACTCAATTAACTCCAACACTTGAGGCAACTCCGTGATCATTGCGTCGGGGCGCAGAGCAGGATCTTGCAGTTGCTCCGGCGTCGCTGCGAGGCTGTTTTTATCGCCCGCGAAGAGCGCGGTGCGGAAGCCGTGTTTCTTCGCCGGGCCAATGTCGCGAGCAAGGTTCGACCCAACGTGCAATACCTCGGCCGGCGACAAACCCTTCGCGCCAATCGCCGCGGTCACCGACTTGAAGAGCGTGTCCGATGGCTTGCGAGCTTTCTTCTCGGCGGAAATGATCCGCAACGCCGACGGGATGACCGCGTTCAAGTCGAAGTCCGGCTCTTGCTGCTTCAAGCAGCGCTGGAGTTGCCCCACGGTGAAACACTGACCATCGCCAAGCAAGCCCTGAGTGACTTTGCGATCCTCCAGGAGTTTCATCGCCTCGACCGCGCCGGGATAGGCCGCGGAACCTTGAATGCTCGCGTGGTAGAAGTACGCGATCTTCTTGACGTACTCGTTCATCGAGCCATAAAGCGCCGCGTCGAAGGTGTACTCCTTCTGGAAGAGCTTCTTGACGATGTCGTCCCACACGCGCTCGACTTGCACCTCCGGGAACTTCTCGCTTCCGCTGCCGGTCATGCGAAGCGTGGTGAGCGCCTTGTTGTAAAGCTCCTTCATGTACGCGGAGGGAGCGCCGGGCTTGCGGGTCATGGAGTTCCACATTTTGAACTCCTTGATGAGCTTCTCGAACACCATATCGGCGAGCGACTCCTCCGGGTGTTCAAAGAGCAACTCGCCCTGCGGGATGACGACGAGTGTGCCGTAAACGGTCCACAACACACCCTTGACCGGCATCGGTTTGAGCTTCGGCTTGGCTTTGGGCGCATCAATCTTGGGAGCCGCGGGCCACGGCAAGTCCGTGCGCGAATCGAGTCGCTCGACGTACTGCTCCAGTGTCAGCGGCATAGTCGCCGATTCCCCAAAAGATGTGGCGATCCGAGAGAATAGCCCCGATTTCGTAACCTAACAGCGGGTCGCGACAGAATCAAGTTAACCGCCCCGATACACCTGCGATTGACCGCG
>JAKEEV010000884.1 GCA_022616395.1 Planctomycetia bacterium
AACCGGAGTTGCCATTCGATGCGCTCCTCCGCGAGTACCCCGACCACCGCGACCGGCTTGAGTCTCACCGCGCCCGGCTCACCGCCCCTCACACCGGCGGGCAATCGAGGGTGCCCCTCAACCGACTTCGGCCTTCGGCACCGGGCTACGACATCCTTGAGCGCCTCGGATGGGGCGGGATGGGGGTTGTTTACAAGGCCCGAGACGAGCGACTTGGCCGAATCGTGGCTCTGAAGTTCCTCCCGACCGAGTATGCCCGCGACCCCGAACGGCTGGCTCTGTTCCACCGAGAAGCACGCACCGCCTCCGCGCTCAATCACCCACACATCTGCACGGTCCACGACCTCGGCGAATACGATGGTCGGCCGTTCATCGTGTTGGAGTTCATCGAAGGCCGAACTCTCCGCGAGTTGATCGCCTCTCGGCCGGAACTCGCCACCGTCGCCCGGCTCATCGGTCAGGCCGCTCGTGCGCTGGCGGTCGCCCACGCTGCTGGGGTCGTGCATCGAGACGTGAAGCCGGAGAACCTGATGGTCCGCTCCGATGGCTACTTGAAGGTGCTCGACTTTGGTCTGGCTCGTCGGCTTCCCGGAGCTGACCAGACACTTTCATCGGCCGGCTCCGGCTCGCACGGAGTAACCGGGACGGTTCCGTACATGTCTCCGGAGCAGGCTCGCGGGGAATCTCCCGGGCCAGCTTCGGACGTGTTTTCGCTCGGTGTCGTGTTGTACGAGGTTCTCACCGGCCAGCACCCGTTCCCGGGCGGCAATCCACTCGACATCCTCAAAGCAATCACCGAGGAAACGCCAGTCCCGCCGTCGCAACTGAACCCTGAGGTCTCAGCCGGATTGGGTGTTCTGATCGAGCGGATGATGGATAAGGAGCCTAACCACCGGCCATCGGCATCCGAGGTGGATGTCGCTCTGTCGGCGGTCGCGACTGCTCCGGAGTCGTGGCCCAGCGCGCTGACTCCAGCTCCATCGGTGGCGGTCGGTCCGCGTGATCGGCCTCGGACTTGGACAGTTGGCCGGATCGACGAGCGGGCAGCGTTGTGGAGTGCGTTCGAGGCGGCCGTGGCTGGGACTGGCGAGATGGTCTGCGTGGTTGGCGAGCCGGGGATTGGGAAAACGACCCTGATCGAAGACTTCCTCGCCGACCTCGCCGCGGAGGGTCGCAGTTGTTTCGTTGCGCGTGGGAAGTGTTCGGAACGCCTGGCAGAGGCGGAAGCCTATCTTCCGATTCTTGAAGCACTCGACTCGCTGATTCGCGGGCCAAATGGAGGAATTGCCGCGCGTTTCCTCCGCACCCTGGCTCCCACCTGGTGTGCCGAACTCACTCCGGTTCCCATTCTTGCAACGACCACAGGTGGGCGAGTCGATGAACCGGCCCCAGCTCCCACTCAAACGCGGATGAAGCGGGAACTGGTTGCCTTCTTCCGGGAACTGTCTCGTCGAACTCCCATCGTCCTGTTCATCGACGACATCCACTGGGCGGACGTCCCAACAGCCGACATGCTCGCCTACCTCGGTCGGCGTGGTCCGGGGCTTCCGTTGCTTTTGGTGGTTACTTTCCGTCCTGATGAACTGCTCTTGGCGAACCATCCGTTTATTCCAGTCAAGCGTGATCTCCAGGCGCGCGGATTGTGCAAGCAACTGGCTCCCCGCAGACTCGATCTGGGAGATGTCACGCGCTACCTGGAACTGGCTTTTCCCAACCACGCCTTCCCACCCGATCTCGCCGAAACCGTCTTCGCCAAGACCGGAGGAAACCCGCTGTTCGTCGCCGACCTCGTCCGGTATCTGCGGGATAAGGGCGTCATCGCTCTTCAAGATGACCGCTGGGCGGTCGTTCGCCCACTCCCCGATGCAGCGACCGAGATGCCCGAGTCGATCCGCGGGCTGATTCGACGGAAACTCGACCGGCTCGACCCGGCTGACCGTCAACTGCTCGCCGCGGCCAGCGCGGAGGGGATTGAGTTTGATTCAGCGGTTCTCGCACGAGCCGTGGGCAACGACCCGGCGGATGTGGAGGAGCGTCTGCAACGGATGGACGAAGTTCACGGGCTGGTTCGGCTCGTGCGCGAACACGAGTTCCCCGACCGCACGCTCTCGCGGAGATATGGATTCGTTCACGCTCTGTATCAGGAGACGTTGTATGCCGGGCTTCCTCCGGCTCGCCGGACAGCAGTGAGTCGGGCGCTGGCCGATGCGATCCTGACTTTTCAGAACGGTCAGCCTGGGTTGGCCGCGGCTGAACTGGCGATTCTCTACGAAGCGGGTCGGGACTTCGTCCGAGCCGCGGACCTGTTTCGAGCCGCGGCCGAAAACGCGAGCCGGGTGTTTGCCCATCAGTCGGCGGCTGCCCTCGCGAGTCGCGGACTCGGACTGCTCGCCACACTCCCCGATACGCCCGAACGTGCGGCTCGTGAGTTCCGTCTGCAGATGGTGTTGGGGCTTCAACTCCAGATGATCCACGGGTATGCCGCTCCGGGTGTGGAAACGGCGTACACGCGTGCCCGAGAACTGTGGGAGCAGGTGCCGAATGTCGGCCCTCTGTTCCCGATCGTGTGGGGGTTGTGGCTGTTCTACAAGGTCCGTTCCGATCTTGGTCGTGCTCACTTGCTCTCTGGCGAGTTGCTTGCTCTGGCCGAGCAGGCCGGGGATCCCGCTCTGGTACTCCAGGCGAGGCAAGCAGGCTCGGTGGTTGCTCTGTGCGCGGGCGAACCGGCTGCCACTCGCAGACACATGGAATCAGCCGTCCGGCTCTACGACCCCGCTCGGCACCGGACTCTGGGATTCCAGTTCGGTCACGATCCTGGTGTCGCGTGCCTGGCGTTCGGCGCGGTTGCCCTCTGGCTGCTTGGCGAACCAGTCGAGGCGCTTGCGCGGAGTCGAGACGCGATTCGACTGGCTCGTGAGGGATCACAGCCGAGTACCCTGGCTCTGGCCTTGCACTTCGCTGCCGTGCTGCATCAGTTTCGCGGAGACCAAAACAGCGTTCGGGAATGCGCGGCGGAATCTCTGGCCATCGCGGTCGAACACCGATTCGCCTTCTGGCAGTCCGGGGCAACGGTCCTGTTGGGGTGGGCGATGGCCGCGGATCAACAGGCTGGCGGAGTGGACCTGATCGGACAGGGGTTGGAGGCGTGGCGTGCGACAGGAAGCGAAACCTATCGAGCTTATTACTTGACCGTACTGGGTGATGCTCTACTCCGGACTGGCAAGCCCGACGAGGCTCTTGCGACTCTCGCTGAGGCCGAGCGCGTGGCGATCATGACCTCGGAACGGCTTTCCGAGGTGGAGATGTTCCGGCTTCGGGGGGAGTTACTCTCCTCGCGCTCGCCCCAAGACGCGGAGAACGCGCTACGAACAGCGATCTCACTGGCTCAATCGCAACAGGCGCGCTCGCTGGAACTGCGAGCCGCGGTGAGTCTGGGTCGATTGCTCGTTGGTCTGGGGCGCGCGGAGGAGGCGAGAACCATCCTGACAGCCGTGACCGACGGATTCGCCGAGGGATTTGACACACCCGATTTGCGGAACGCGAGGGCACTTCTTGGAGAGATCGCGGGCTGAGCCAGGGGAAGGAATAGAGCGTTTGCGCGAAAAGGTCACGGGTCTCGGATAGGTTTTTAAGACCCCTCCCCTCCGCTCTGACATGACGCAAGGCGTCAGTCTGCGGCGACCTCGCCCCGCTTTAGCGGGGCGAGGTCGCCGCCGCGAAGCGCTCGCTTCGCGATAAGCGGCGGGTGAGGGGTCTTCCTCTTCTTTCCACTCCCCTCACACTCACGGAGCAATGCAACGCGGTTCAATCCCCGCTGAGGTCTTCGCTGAGCTTGGCGAGAGCTTCGCTTTCGATCTGCCGCACGCGTTCGCGGGTCAGTCCGAGGCACTCGCCGATTTCCTTCAAGGTCTTCGGCTCCTCGTCATCCAGACCGAATCGCATTCGCAACACGGTCGCTTCGCGCTTGTCCATCTTGTCCAAAAGCAGAAGGACGTGCTTGAGGTCGTCGGTTTCGACCATCTCGGTGTCGGGCGTTTTGGAGCGATTGTCCATGAGCATCTCGTCGATGCTCCAACCGGCCTCGCCCTGATCGGATTGCGGCGCTGCGTTATAAACGCGGATCGCCTTCTTGATGATGTTGAGCTTCTTCTTGGGCAGGCCGAGCAATTTCGCGACTTCTTCGTGAGTGGGGGGCCGACCGAGTTCATCGGAGAGCTTGTTGGTCGCGCGTCGCCACTTGGCGAGCAACTCGACCATGTATGCGGGGATGCGAATTGTCTTGGCGGTGTTCACCAGAGCGCGCTTGATGCTTTGCTTGATCCAGTAGCTGGCGTAAGTGCTGAAGCGCGTGTTCATCGAAGGGTCGAAGCCCTCGACGGCACGCAGCAGGCCGAGGTTGCCTTCCTCGATCAGGTCTTGCAGAGCCAGACCTTTGCCGGTGTATCCGCGTGCGATGTTGACCACCAGTCGGAGGTTTGCCCGCACCATCTGGTCGCGAGCGCTGGTACTCCCCTCGCCGATGGCGCGGGCCAGTTCCTTCTCCTGATCGGCGGTCAGTAGTGCGGTCTCGTTAATCTCGCGCAGGTACGTTTCCAGCGGAGATTGAACCACATCCGGGCGGTAACGGCGAAGACGCGACATGAACTGCATCCTGTCTGCTGAGGGTCCGTCGGTCGCGGGCGAGCGAGTCCACCTGTTCCCTTTTGGGGCCGACCTCCACCAGGGCGACATTTGGAGGTTGCGAGGTTGTGCGGCTGGGCGGATGCAAGTCGCCGCCGGCCGAACCCGCAGGGACGTATCGACCGCTGAAACGATAACCTGGATGAATGCGGTGGGGAAACGCTCGGTTGAGGGGGGAAGGCGAGCGTTGCCGCGTGAAACACAATCACAACCCGAGTCACACGACGAATCGTTACGGCAAGTGCGGCCGGGGGAGGTCGCACAATACCACCGGGTTGAGTGCCAACGGAATCGGATGGGGGAATTCTGCCGGCGCACCTAACATATATTTTGCTCCTGGCGAAGTTCAACAATTTTTTTCGTCACCGTTCTGCACTACGTCCTTGCTTCCTACCCAAACCGTTACCCCTTCGCCAGTTTTAGACCGCTCCAGCTTCCGAAAAGTTTCCAAAAAGTCAACCAGGAATATGGCGAAGATTGCCCTGCTTGTCGGAGACTCGGACGCTGAACGGAATCTCGACAGGCCCGTCCACACCCACCAAGCGTTGCGAAAACGCAACAGCCCCAGACTATTCGCCGGGGCTGCTGTCGTGGTTTCGGTCACACGAACTGTTGGGCGGCCAACGCGACGTTCACTCCGTTTTTTCTTCCGGTTTGTCCGAAGGCATGGCGAACAGCGGGCCGGCAGCGCCTGTTCCACCGCGAAGTTGCTCCTTTTGCTCTTCCTTCTTCTTCTCCTTGGCCGCCGCGGCCTTCTCCATTGCCTTCTCGGCTTCCGGGCCTTCGATTGGCAGGTCCGGCACGTCCTCGGGCACCGTGGCATCGTCCACGTTGCGCATGGACAGCCCGATCTTGCGGTCCTTCGCGTCCACCCGAAGCACCTTCACGTCCACCTCGTCTCCGACCTTCACCACTTCTTCAGGCGACTCGATCTTGTCGTCTGACAACTCCGAGATGTGCAGCAAGCCTTCGAGTCCTTCTTCAAGCTGAACGAACACGCCGAAGTTGGTCAGCTTGGTCACCTTTCCGCGAACCTTCTGGCCCGGCTTGTATCGACCGGGGATGTCGGTCTCCCACGGGTCGCTGCCCATTTGTTTCAAACCCAGAGCCACGCGCTTGCGCTCCTGATCCACCGAGAGCACGATGCAAGTGAGCTTCTGGCCCTTCTGAACCATTTCGGAAGGGTTCGACACCTTCCGGACGTAGCTCATGTCGGAGACGTGAAGCAGGCCGTCGATGCCCTCCTCGATCTCGATGAACGCTCCGTAGTTGGTGAGGTTGCGAACAACACCGGTGATGATCGTGTTCGGCGGGTACTTCTTGGCGACTTCTCCCCACGGGTTCGCCTGGCACTGCTTCATGCCCAGCGAGATTTCCTTCTTGTCGTGGTTGATGTTCAACACCTGCACTTCGACCTTGTCCCCGATCTGCACCAACTCCTTCGGATCGGCGATTCGCTTGACCCACGACATCTCGGAGATGTGAACCAGCCCCTCGATGCCCGGTTCGAGCTTCACGAACGCCCCGTAAGGCATGATGTTGACGACTTCGCCGTTGTGCCGGCTGCTGATTGGGTACTTGCTCTCGATGTTCTGCCACGGGCTGGGCGTCTTGTGCTTGAGCGACAGCGCGATCTTTTCCTTCTCGCGGTCGATGTGCAGAATGTAGACTTCCAGCGTCTGGTCGATCTGCACCACATCACGCGGGTTGGTGACTCGATGCCAGCCCATGTCGGTGATGTGCAGAAGACCGTCGATGCCTCCAAGATCGACGAACGCGCCGAACTCCGCGATGTTCTTGACGACGCCTGTGCGAATCTGACCTTCTTGCAGTTCCGAGAGCAGCTTCTCCTTCTGAATCTTCCTCCGGTCCTCGATCAGCTTTCGGCGAGAAACGACGATGTTACGTCGCTGTTCGTCGATCTTGAGGATGACGCATTCGATCTTGCGGTCGATGTATTCGTCGATGGACTGCGGCCGGCGGATGTCCACCTGAGAGGCCGGGAGAAACACGTTGACGCCGATGTTGACGAGCAATCCGCCCTTGATCTTCTTGAGCACCTTGCCTTCGACGACATCGCCTTCCTTGTGTTTTTCGAGGATCGCGTTCCATTCCTTTTGGCGTTTGGCTTTGCGGTAGGAAAGCGCGATGGTGCCGTCTTCGCCTTCGACGGTTTCGAGCAGCACTTCGACCGTGTCGCCCGGTTTGGGCGGCGGCGTGTCGCTGCCTTCTTCTTTCCATTCTTCGAGCTTGATGACGCCTTCAGACTTGTAGCCGATGTCGATGACTACATCGTCTCCGCGGATTTCCAGCACGCGGCCGGTGACGATTTTGTTGGCTTCGTAGTCCTGCTCATCGCTGCGAATCCAGTCGGCGATGGCTTGGTTGAAGTCGTTGTCGTACTGCTCGATTTCGTTGTCGTCGGGAACGTCGAACTGGCGGAGGAGGTTGCGATTGACCATAGTGTGAGTTGAGGTGAACGGCCCGGCCCGGTGGGATTGGGCGGGTACAGGGGTTAAAGGTTTTCCATTCCCGGCGAATCGACAGGATTCGCAACATCGGGAACGAAGTTTGGGAATTGTAGTGGGTTGGATGGGTCAAAGATAGGGGAAGATTCAATTCGGAATGTGGAATGCGGAATTCGGAATAAAGACAGACGTTGTGTAGCTGGCGATCCAACGGGTCACCGAATGGACACAAACCAATGGGAATGCGGCAGCTCCTCGCCTTTGCCCTCGGCGGGCTGTGGCGACAGAAAGTGCGGACAACGCTCACCCTGGTGGGCGTGATGGTGGGGACTTGCGCGCTGGCGTTCAGTCTGGCTCTGGGGCTTGGGCTGCGCGAGTTTATCGAGACCGAGTTCAAGGGCCGCGAAGACTTCTGGCGGATTACCGTTCACGTCGAGGAACCACCACCGGACCCAAGCACAGTCCCGGAGAAAGAGATCGCTGTGCGAGGGAATATGTCCGACGAGCGGAAGGCGCGCATTCGCGAAGCGCTCCTGGAACGCTATCAGGCCACTCGCGCGCCTCGACTGCCAGCTCCACTCACTCCAGAGAAGCTCAGAGCCATCGCTGCATTACCGGATGTCGCGGAGGTGCGCACTTACCGCAGCGGCCAGGCGTATGTGTGGATCGACAGTTCTAATCTCCCAGCGCGGGGACTGGCCACCAGTGGGAAGTTGGACGACCTGAAGCCGCGACTGATCGCCGGTCGACTTCCCGAGCATTCCGCCGACGAGATCGTACTCTCGGAGTTGGCCCTCTATCAACTCGGCATTCAAGACGAGGCCGATCTGAACCATGTGGATGCCGATCTGGAACGCGCGCTCGGCAGAACAGTGAAACTGGACGTGGGTGGGGTGGAGAACGCTCAGTCGCTGGCTCTGGCCCGCGCTCTCATCGGCCGGCGACCGCCAGAGAAACTGACACGCAAGCAACTGGAAGTCCTCGACAAGCTCACGGAAGCACTTCCGAAGAAGCTCGATGCTTTCGACCTGACCGAGGCGGAGAAGAACGAACTGCGGAAGTTGTTTGAAACTCCCGCCGAGCCGACTCGCGAGCGCCCACACGAATCGAGCAAAGTCGTCAGCGGTCACTATCGCATTGTCGGCGTGGTGCGAATTCTGACGCGCGAGGACCGCAAGAAGCGCGATCCTCTGGCGCGCTGGGAACTGACCAATAGCGATGCGTTCCTTCCGCCCGCGACCGGCGAACGCCTGTTTGGTCGGCTTCCGTGGGCGGAGGAGAACGGCTTTTACAGCGCCGAGGTGCGCGTGAAACCCGGAGGTGATCTCCCTGGTACGGCAGACGCGATTGACGCGATGGGTTACCGGACATTCTCGTTGAGCAAGTGGTTCGCTGCGGCCAAGCGCGAAGTGACACTGATCGCGGCCGGGCTGAATCTCTTCGCGATGATCGCGCTCTTTGTCGCGGGAATTGGCATCACGAACACGCTGGTAACGAGCGTGGTCGAACGAACGAAGGAAATCGGCATCCTTCGAGCTGTGGGAGCAACACGCGGGCAGATTATGGGTCTCTTCCTATTGGAAGGCGCGATTGTTGGGCTATTGGGTGCTGCTCTGGGACTGGCTCTGGCGCGGGGATTCATCGCGTGGGCGGATCGTTGGGTTCGCGGGCTGATCGAAAAGCAAATGGATGGCGAGAAGATGCTCAGCACAACGATCTTCGCGTTCCCGTGGTGGCTGTGGGTGGGTGCGGTGGTCTTCGCGGTGGGCGTAACAACACTCGCCGCCCTCTACCCCGCCCGTCGAGCCGCCAAGATTCACCCGATTGAAGCGCTGAGATATGGATGAAGCGAACAGTTGGTGTCCTCCGGCAATGCCGCGTCGAGCTGTTCAGGGGTGTTGAAGCGCCCCTCCCCCCGCCACCCCCCTGTTTTGTCCTCTTCTTGTTTTCGCCCAGGATTTGTGGGGTTTTCTCACTTTGCGGTGCAAAGAAGCGGCCGTTATGGCCCCCAACTCCTTGAAAACATGGGGGTTTATAAGGCCAAGGGGTGGCGGTTATGGTTTCTTCACGAGTTGTCAAAGACCACGTAGCTCGACTCTCCGAGTCGAGTAATCGGACTCGACTCGGAGAGTCGAGCTACACCTCTCCCAACTCGTCATTTTACCGCAAAGTGAACACTTGTCCATATCAGTAGTTGCAGACTTGCCCGTTTTCCTCCTTTCCACTGCTCAGCTCTGTCAAGCAACTCTTCCCGGAGTTACTTCTCCTTCGGTTCGATTGTGCCGCCGTCCCACACGATCTTGCACTTCGGGAGCGCCTTCGCGAGATCGTTCGCGCCGATTTCGTTGACGGCTGTTTCCTTGAGGAAGAGGTAACTCAAGTTCTTGAATTGCTTGAGGTGCGTGAGCGCATCGTTGTTCACTTGCGTGTAGCTGAGATCGAGTTCGAGAAGTTGAGTGCAGTCCTTGAAGGTCGCGAAGCCCGCCGAAGTGACGTGCGTGCCTTTGAGGTAGAGGTACATCAGGTTCTTGCACTCCGCGAAGTTCGCCAGGCCCGTGTCGCCGACCTGCGTGCCGGAAAGAGCAATATGCGTGAGGTTCCGGCAATCTTTGAAGACGGCTAAACTCGCGTCGGTCACCGGGGCGTTTTCGACCAACACGATTTGGGTGAGCTGGAACGGTTCCTTCGGCAGATCTTTCGCGTCCATGATGACGCGGTCCTCTCCGTTGACGCTGACGCACCCGCCGATGGACAACACGAACTCCGCGGCCTTGCGGTCGGGGTCGATGATCGGCTCGTCTTTCTTCGGCGGTTCTTCCTTTTTCGGTGGTGGGGGTGCCGGCGGGCGTGCCGGCAGCCTCCCATCCGGGTCCGGCTTCTGGCTGTTGAACATGCCGGCAAGCCACAAGCTGCTCGGCAGCACCACAAGCACACAAACCGCGGGAGCGATCAGCCACGCCAGCCGGATTCGCTTCATCTTCACCCGGCTGATCGGTTTCGTCGGCTCATCGAGCGCAGGGAGTTCTTCCGGCGTCGGTAGCAACTGTGGAAGCGATCCGCTGACCGGTTCCAGGTCGGGCACACTGTCCACACGCGGTGGAATCGGTGGTGGGGTTTTTGGGTCCGTCAGTGTGAACGGGCGCGTGGAGTCGGTGGATTTCTTCTCCTTCAAGCTTTTGCTGATCTTGCGAACTGTCGTCGCGACTTCCGCGGCAGATTGCGGTCGAGCAGCCGGGTCTTTGCTGATTAACCGGTCGATCAGGTCGGCGAGTTCCGTTGGCAGTGTTGGGGCGAGCGTGCGCACTGGTGGTGGGGTCTCGGTGGTGACCGCGAGGAACACCCCCAATGGGATGGGGCCATCGACTGGCAGCTTGCCGGTTGCCATGCGGTAGAGCGTCACGCCGAGGCTGAACAGGTCGGCGCGGTGGTCCACTTTCTGGGCGCTGG
>JAKEEV010000885.1 GCA_022616395.1 Planctomycetia bacterium
GGTTGATCGCTCCCTGACGGTCGCGGCTCTGATTACAGCTTCGACACAACCCATACGGTCAGCGCCAGAAGTGCAATCCCGCCGAGGGCCAGAGCGACCCACAGTAGCGGGGAAACTTCTTGCTGGGGCTTGGGCGGTCGAGGGCGCCGACGGGTTTTACGAACAACCGGGGCAAGTTTGGTGGCCGCATCAGGATCAATCGAGGCTCCCGGCTCGCCCGCGATCGGAGCGAGCGGAATTGGCTGAATGATCGGACGAGGGGTCGGGTCGGATGGAGCAACCGATCCCGCGGGGGGCTTGGTCGTCGGGTTGTTCATCAATGGGTTTGAGCCAGACGCGGAACTTGAGCTGAAGGGTGGAGCGGACCTGTCGGGGAGGAGAGTCTCGGCGCTCATGCTCACGGAGCGAGCCTCGCGCGCGGGGATTTCTACCGGCTCCGCGCCTGCCGCGTAGCGCGCCAGCGGTTCAAGGATGCTTGCCAGTTCCGCAGCCGACTGAACCCGGTCTTCGGGCTTCTTCTCCATCAACCGCGCGATCAACTCCGCAACGGACGCGGGCACATCCGGCCGCAGTGTCTGGATTGGTCGTGGCGTGTTGAGTTGGTGATACATCAACTTTTCGAGCTTGTTCCCTTCCGGGAAGGGTGGATGACCAGCGAGGAGAAAGTAGAGAGTGCAGCCGAGGCTGTAGAGGTCCGCCCGGCAATCCACGAGCTTCGAGTTCTTCGCTTGCTCCGGTGCCATGTAATCTGGTGTGCCGACAATGGTGTGATCGCGCGTGAGGTCGGGCATCGCCATGTCGTCGGGGTCCATCGCTCGTGTCAGCCCCAGATCGAGAATCTTGACCACCGCCGGCTCGGTTGCTTGAGGGATGTGTCGTTCACCGGCCACCAGCACGTTACTCGGCTTGATGTCGCGGTGAACGTAACCGCAGTCGTGGGCGTGTTGGAGTCCGAGCGCCGCTTGCCTGACATATTCGCAGGCTTCAGCCACCTCAAGTACCTGGTAGTCTCGGATGAGTCGAGCGAAGTCGATCCCGTCGACGAATTCCATCGCCATGTAGAAGCGCCCATTCGCTTCTCCCGCATCAAACACGCGGACGATATTCGGGTGATCGAGTCTCCCGGCGGCCTCGACTTCCCGTTCGTAACGTCCGCGAATCGTGGCGTTGGTAATCAGCGTGGGATGCACGACCTTGAGCGCAACTTCACGATCAATCCGAGTCTGGCGTGCTCGGAAGACCTTTCCCATCCCGCCCTGTCCGAGCTTATCGGTGATGACGTAAGGACCGACGAACAACTCCGCGGCCTTACCGTGAATCACCTTGCGGAGTTGATAGACGGTGATCCGATCCCCTTCGACCAGATGCCGCATCAGTTCCCGAAGGTCGCCACGAAGCGGGGCGAGTTCGCGGAGGAGTTCGCGGAACTGTTCGGGGGTGAACAGCCCGCTGGCTCGCAGAGCTTGAATCAGACCTTCCGCCGAATCGATGGGCATACGGGCTGGGCTACGCTCGGAGGGGCGACCGGTTGGCAATGTTGCCAACCGGGGGTTTTTCCGATTGTAGCTTCTGTTCCGAATGTCTGAAGGGTGAATTCGCAGAGCCGAGCGCCTGTCTGAATGTCGCGCTGCCAACGCAGGCTGGAACTTGGACGTTGAATTGTCGATGATGAATGTTGCCTGGGTGCTGAACGAAGGAGAAGCCGATGGCTCAACCCCCAAAAGTGCAACCGCCTGCAAACACTCCAACCCCCGCTCCCCCAGATCCTCCGCCCTACCCTCGCGTCTATGCGTGGTTGTTTCAGGCGTGGTTGGTGATGTTTCTGTTCGTGATTTGCGGCGCTTTGATCTTTTACCTGTTGTCGTACATCCCGCGCGGGTGATGGCCTCTTTCTCGGAGCCGGAAGCGTCAGCGACGGACTCTTGAGAAGACCGTCTGTTTCTCGGAGCCGGAAGCGTCAGCGAC
>JAKEEV010000886.1 GCA_022616395.1 Planctomycetia bacterium
CAGATTGCCAGTGGGAGTGTGTGGCAATGTTGGCAATCTGGCAATCTATAGAATGAGAATGTCGGGGAAATCGACACCTGTTCACTAATGGCCAAGGAAAGGGCTAAGGAAACCCTCGGCCCAGAAGGAACCTCCGAACAAGTGTTTTTTCCGCTAGCTCTCAGCGAAACTGCAAGAACACCCACCTCTCGTTGGGAGAGGTCGCCGCAGACTGACGCGCTTCGCGGCAAGGAGAAGAAGCGGCGGGTGAGGGGCTTTCTGCCTTTCTCACCCCGCTTCATCAGACCATCTCACGACAACGCACTCCGCGATGAGGATTAGACGCGATGGCGACACAAGACAACATGAAGCCGGCCGGTGTAAGTCCCGCGACCGCGCGAGGGCAAGGGGGGAGGGATTTCCGACTCACCGCCGCCTTGCTTGGCATCGCGGCCGTGGTCGGAATCATTCTCCTGATACTTTCGTTCCGCGACGAAGGGCCGCCGACTTCCGGTGGACTGCTGGACGCGGAGATGCCCGGCGTCAAGACCGCGCAGATTGATGCGCTGGAACTGGAACGCCCTGATGGCGGTACGCTGCTCATCACCCGCGTCGGCGAGAATGACTGGCAGATTCAAAAACCCATCACCGTCCGCGCGGATGCGGCCCGCGTATTGCCGGTCATTGACGCCCTCCTGAAGGCCAAACCCACTCCCTACAAGGAACTGACTTCCGATCTGGCCCTGCATGGACTCAATCCACCGAGTCTGAAAGTCACGATCCGGCAGGGGAACGAACGCTCCGCAACCGTCAACCTCGGCAACGTGACGTTCGGTGAGGACAAGGGCGTGGTGTTCGTCACCACCACAAGCCAACCCAAACCGATGGCCGTGCGCAGGAGCGATCTGGACGTGCTGTTCAACAAATCGGGCGATGGAACTGCTGGTTCGATGGCCAGATGGACTTCCGATTACCGCTCGCCGGCCGTGTTTCCGTCCGATCTGCGCATGGCGGGCGATGATGTCGCCAGCGTGACCCTGACGCTACCCAACAAGGGGAAGACGCTGGCTCTGACTCGTGTACTGGGAGGCAACTGGCAGTTTGTCACTCCCGCGGGGTGGGGGAACGCGGATAGCGAGGGCGACATGAGCGCTCCTCCTGGCAGCATCACCGGTGTTCGCAAGATGCTCGGATCGCTGACGAGCCTCGCGGCTGGTACACCGGACGATTTCCTCGAGTCTCCAAAAGACTTGAAGGAATACGGACTCAACCGCGACAACCCGGATCTGGTGAAAGCGGAAGTGAAGACCCGCGACGGTCAATCCGCGACCGTTTACATCGGCAAGTTCGAAGCGGGGCCACCCGCTCCTCCTTCGATGCCCGGAATGCCTCCCATGCCTGGAGGCGGAAAGGTCTACGTTCAGATTGAAGGTCAGCCGGGCGTGATTCGTGCAACCGGCGATGTGTCTGGTCTTGTTGCCATAATTAACGACCCCAACCCGCTACGCGACCGCACACTCATCAGCGCCGAACCGAACAGGGTGGACGGGATCGATCTGCTTCTGCCCGGTCAGACGCTGACGAAGCTCCGTCGAGCGGGTGCATTGAGGCAGTGGACGCTCTACGGAGGACCAGGTGATCCTCAGAAGGCGTTCATAGGGCCGGTCGAGAAGATTCTCGAGGCGCTCCTCGCTCGCCGAAACATCAAGGACTTCCCCGCGCCCGACCCCAAGCAGAATAACTTCTCGACTATCTCCGCGACGGTCTTCATCTACGTCGATGGCTTCGCTCCTCCACCGGAGCCGAAGTTTGATCCGAAAGCCGATCCGAAGTCGCCTCCGAAGGGTGACCCCGAGCCGGTGAAGAAGGGAGAGCCGATCAAGATCGAATTTGGCCACAGAGCACCTGGTGATGCGGTCTACGTCCGTCGAACGCTACCGGGCCAACCGCCGAGCGAGTTCACGCTGCTTGTGGAAGTCAAAACCGGTCTGGGGAACACGACCACCAATTTGCTCGCGGCGGTCACCAAGACACGCCTGGAGTTGCTTGATCCCAAGTTGCCGGAATTCAGTTCTCTTGTCGTGAACAAACTGACCGTCAGCGGGCAGAACAACTACGTGCTCGATAAGGACGAGAAGCCCGACCCCTACACGAAGGAAGCCGTGTGGCGCTACGCTCCGCCCAATCCGAAGACCCCCACTGCGGACGCCCGGAACGTGTCCCAGATGCTGACCACACTTGCCACCCAACAACAAGTCGAACGGTTCGTGGACGAGGAGCCGACCGAGGCGAGACTGATCGATTACGGTTTCAAACCGAATCCGAAGTTGAAGGTCGTGGTGGGATTGAAGACGGATTCGCCCGACAAGACGCGGGAGATCGAGTTCGGCAATCTCTCGGCCAACCCGGATTATGTGTACGCTCGTGTGCCGGGCAAGCAGGCGGTGTTCACGGTTCCAAAACACGTGTTCGACGCGTTCGCCAATCCCGATCTGAAGGACCGAGCCATCTTCCGCTTCGATCCGGCCGAGGCGACGAAAGTGCGACTGACCGGCTGGGGGAGTGCTGGCTTTGAGACGGAACTGGTATTCGAGAAGAAGGACGGCACATGGGTGGTTGCCAAGGGGCCGAAGGGGGAACTTCTCGCGCCGGCGGGTTACGCGGTTGATCCCGCGAAGGTGAACGCTTTCCTGGAGATGCTCACCCGGCAGCGCGTGAAGACTTTCTTGCCTGGCCCGCTCAAGCCGGAACACGGGTTCGGCGACAAGAAGGTGTATCTGGTCGTCAACGTGGACTTCAAGTCGATGCCGGGGCTTGGCTTCAACATCGGCGCGGAGACCGACGGCGGCGCCTCGTACTTCGGCTGGACGACATGGACACCGGATACACCCTTCACGCTCGACTCGACTCCCCTCAAGCCGTACAAGACCACCCCCGGCGCATTCGCCAGGTAAGGTCGTCTGGCAGAAGCATTCACGCGAACAGGAGGCTTTCGCCTCCTGTTTTCTTTTCCCGCGATCACACGGCAAATCCTCTTGCGAGTCGCGTGCCTTAGACCTTCGCCAGTTCCTCGTCGATGAGCCGCCGAACCACCTCGTTCGACGCGCCCTTGTTCGACTTCATCACCGCGCCGACAAACGACATCTTGATGCTCTCTTTCTTCTTGGCGTCAGGGGCCTTCTTGAAGTCTGCTACACCTTTCGGGTTCGCTGCGATGGCCGCGACGACCGCCTCGCGCAGGGTTACTTCGTCCAGTTCCTTGATGCCCGCTTTTTCCTTTGCCTTTTCCAAGCTCACGCCCTTATCGAGCATGATCTTGAACACATCGCGACGGGCTTGAGAGTTCGTCGGTCCCTTGCAAATGAAGTCCGCGAACTTCTCCGCATCAATCGGGAACGCGGTGATTTCTTCCTTGCGTTCAGCAAGCGCGGGGTAAATCAGGTCACTCATGCGGTTGGCCGCGAGCTTGCCATCACCGAGCGCCTTCGCGACCGTTTCAAAGTACGCGACCATCGGCCGACCCTTCGCGGTTAACACCTGAGCATCGTAAGCGCTCAATCCGTACTGAGTGGTGAGCCGCTTCCGCTGTTCTTGCGGCAACTCGCCCATTGCGGCACGCGCCTCCGCGATTTGCTTCTCACTCACAACCACCGGCACAAGATCCGGCTCCGGGAAATAGCGATAGTCCGCGGCCTCTTCCTTGTGGCGCTGAACGACGGTGATTCCGCGAGCATCGTCCCACCCGGCAGTAGTCTTGAGCCTCTTGCCGAAGCGAAATTCACCTTTGGTGTCCTTTGTGTACTCCTCGTAGTGCCGTTTCGCTTCGTACTCAATCGCTCGGCCGACAGCCTTGAAGCTGTTGAGGTTCTTGATTTCGACCAGAGGAGTCGCGTGGTAATCCTGTCCGGTCTCCGCGTGCTCCTTGCCGATGACAGGAACGTGGATGTTCACGTTCGCGTCGCAGCGCAAGCTCCCTTCTTGCATCTCGCAATCGGAAACACCGATCTCGCGCAGCATCAGCCGAATCTCTTCGAGGTACGCCATTGCCTCTTGTGGTGAGTTCATGTCGGGCTTCGAGACGATCTCTAACAGCGGCGTGCCTGTGCGGTTGAGGTCAACGAGCGTATCGCCTCCCTTGCCGCTCTCATCGTGTCTGCTTTTATCGTGGATGCTCTTCCCCGCGTCTTCTTCGAGATGTGCGCGGATGATGCCGACCCGCTTGGTACCCCCTCCCTCGCGGTCGGGGTTCGCCTTGACGACTATTTCGAGCCAGCCATCGTGACTGAATGGCAGGTCGTATTGCGAAATCTGGTAGTTCTTCGGCAGGTCGGGGTAGTAGTAGTTCTTGCGGTCCCACTTGGTGAAGTTCGCGATCTGACAGTTGAGTGCCAGTGCCGCGCGCAGTGCGAGCCTGAAGGCGTGCTCGTTCATGACCGGCAGTGAACCGGGCAAGCCGAGACACACCGGACACGTCGCGGTGTTCGGAGGAAGCCCGAACTGGTTCTTGCACCCGCAAAAGAGCTTGGTTTTAGTGAGAAGCTGGACGTGTACTTCCAGCCCAATGACGATCTTGTACGGCTCAGCCATCGTTCCTCCGGCTCAAAGACATCACGAGAGGAATAGCAGCAATTGTAGCGGAAAGACACACTCCTCGTGTCTCGGTTCGCGTTTGGCGAGCCTGCCGCGAGCAGTTATGATGGCGCTGCTTCCTCTTCGTCCAGGTGCTCCATGAATGTGATTATCCGCTGCCCGGAGTGCAACCTCCCCACGACCGTCGCGGAAGCAGGCGTGTTCACGGCTCAATTCACTTGCTCCGGGTGTGGGACTACCTTTGAGCCTCTCACTGCAAGCCCGGCTCCGGACCCGATCCCTGTGGCAATCCCGCTGAATCGTCCGATGAGGCCGCGCAGACCCGAAGGGCCACCAAGAGCCAGAACGGAATCCGCTTCGTCACGCAGTTCGGGGCCAACCGGCCGTTGGAAGCTCTGGTTCATGATCTTCATGGGCGGATTGTCTGTCGTTCTCGCCGTAGGGGTGGTTGTCTGGTTTGCCACGCGAGCAGGTCGGCCGAATGGTCAGGGACTCCCCGATGCTTTGGCGCTCTCCGGAGCTCAGACGCTTTCTCCTGACGAGACTTTCTCGCTCAAGTTCCCCGCCCCGGCGGAGTGGGTGGAAGAACCGCTGACGATCACACGTGGAAAGGAACGCGTGGATTCCTCGATTCGCATTTTCCGGGGACGCAACGAGCAAGATGGTTTCGATTACGCCGTGCGGGTCGTCAATCTGAAAGAGGATCGCCTCTTTGCAGGCAGCGAGAAAGATGCGGAACAAGCGACAACGGAACTCGCGGGTTTGGTTCTCGGCGGGCAATCCGAGAAAGCCGAACCGATGACGACCAACAACTACCCCGGCGTGCAGATCGTTGTTCGGGCGCCAAGTCGTGGAGTGACCTACGTCCTTCGCGGAGTGGCGGTGGAGGATCGTGCTTATGTGATGTTCGTGCGCGGGCCGGGAGTCTCACCCGACCTTCCTCAAGTAAAGGAATTCTTCGACTCCTTCCGCCACGCGACCGTTCCACCGCCGTCAACAGACTATCGCCCACCCGAAGGCGAAGCCTTCCGCCCGCTGGCGACCATTCCGGGCTTCTACTGGGCGGCGTTCTCGCCGAAAGGCGATTACCTGTACACCGACTGTCCGTCGTTCGACTGGTGGCAGCGGAGATTCCAGTCGGACAGGCTCGCAACTGGTGTGCTGGCTCAGTATGAAGTGCCGTCGTTCCGCCTTGTTGCCGCGTTCCCACTGAAGGACTCGGGCTACGTCCATCACCTGGATTGGAAGAACCAGCGGCTTTACCTCTCATGTATGAGTGCCGCGACGGGCGAACCAGCGCGATACTGGATCTCCCGCTACGACATCGCGGATCTGAAGCAAAATCCGCTCGAGAAGTTACATGTAAATCCGCCGGCTTCCATCTTCGAGTATGGCCCGGAGCAGAACAAGCGCGGTGGCGAATTCGTCCTGTCCGGCGACGGCCGCTACCTGTTCTTGCTGTCGGGGGACTTCTCGCTATCGATTGCTGGCGGCAAGCGAAATCCGGGGAACGCGGTTCTATTCCGGATCGACGTGAACACCATGAAGATCGACCGAGAGATGAATGTTCCGTTGGCAACCGGCGGGCTGGCCGCGTCACCCGATGGCAAGTCCGTGTACGTCATTGCGAACCGTCAGGAGAGTTCGTGTTCCGTGTGGGACATCGACCCGGACACATGGCAACTGCACCGTGAATTGAAACCGCACGCCAGCCGCGTTCGACCACATCGTCTGTTCCACTCCAGGTGTGCTCTTCCTGAGTGGGATCCAGTATCGCGGATTTGGAGAATCGATCCAGCGTGTGCGAGTGTTGGACCCCACAACTAACCCGCCGACGGATCGGCGGCTGACTGCCAGGAGCCAACTCCGCCCACTCGTGACCGATGGTCACCGGTTGTTTGAAGTCTCCCAGTGGCCTCTCCGGTTATGGGATGTGGAGGGCGAACTGAAAACAATGCGCCCGCGGAACCTCGGTGAGCTACCCGAAACAGGAAGGGACGACAAACCCTACAGCCGGCCAACTCTTGCTCCTGACTCGCGGTATCTCCTCCTCCCGAATGGGAAAGTCTACTGGCTTGCGGGAGCCGGGCCGATGCCGGAGGTTGATCCGAGCGCGAAGTGGAAGCCCTGATTACCTGTTCTCGCGGTCGCGGAGTTTCTGGCCGAGCCAGTTGATTCCGCGTTCGCCAAAAAGTGTCCCGACAACGAGACCGAAGGCGGTCATCGCGATTGTCACCTCGATGGGTCGGCGAACCAGCGGAATGCGCGTGAAGATCATTACTGACAACATGAAACCGACCAGCGCGCCTGCTCCGCCGTAAACGAGCGACTCCACCAGCCAGTCCGAAAGCGAGCGAACTTTACTCGATCCACCCGACCGACGCGGAACCTTCGCGCGTCGACCACAACTGCACGCGAACCGCTTTCCCGCCAACTCATCTGGCTTCACAATCGCGCGGTTGCAATACCAACACCGGAAGTAAATCATCGTGGGTCAAGCGCCAAGCCACTCCCTTGCGGACGTTCTTCGTTCGGGTATGAAGCGAAGAGGGCTTCGGAAAGAGCAATGCTGATCGCGACGATCTGCGGTAGAACAATCGCGGGGCTTTAGGTTCTTCGGAAAGTTGTTCAGGAGCCACCGTGGCCAGAGTCCTGTTCTGTTGGGAGATTGGGGCGGCGTTCGGGCATCTGCACACGCTCATTCCCATCGCGCGCTCTCTGGCCGATGCTGGTCACGACATTGTGCTTGCCGCACGCGACGTGGTCGAGCCGTGGAACCTGCTCAAGAACCTGCGCGCCCGGCTCATCGCTGCTCCGCGACCGGCCATCGATCCGCGATTCTCCGACCCCGCCCTCAAGAAGGGGAATTTCACCGGCCTGCTCGGAACGCTTGGCTACGCGCGCCCGGATTACCTCGAACCCATCGTTCGCGCGTGGGAAGGCATTCTTGATGTGGTCGATCCGAAACTGGTCGTCTGCGATTACGCTCCGACGGCATGTCTGGCAGCACACGGCCGCGTGCAGACCGTGATCGCGGGGAATGGCTTCAGCGTTCCCCCAGCGACCGGTCCCGACTTCCCGCTGTTCGATGCCGAATCGAAGCCGTGCATCGACACCGAGGAGGTTCTCGCCGGCTTGAACGAAGTGCAACGCAGACGCAAAAAACCGACATTCGCGACAGTGACCGAGCCGTTCGCTTCGGCCGCGACATTCGTGACCACGTTTCCCGAACTCGACCCGTATGGCCGGACGCGCGCAACTGGCGTGGTCGGTCCGCTTGCCGCTCCTCACCAGCCACCCATACCGCCGAAGCGCGATGCGTACTTCGCGTACCTAACCGCCGAGCAGTCGGGCGTGATGGATGTGCTTCGTCGGCTCACTCAGGCGGGCGTTTCGGGAGTGGTGTATCTCCGCCAGCGGCCCGCGGGAGTGATTGAAGCAGCCAAGGGAACCTGCCTGACCGTACTCGAAGCTCCAGCCGATGTGCATCAGGTGTTGCCGGAGGTGCGCGCGGTGTTGCATCACGGAGGAGCTGGTCTGGCCGAAGCCGCTCTTGCTCACGGCCGACCACAGGTGATTCTTCCTCTGCAAGGCGAACAGGTTATCACCGGTCGGCGGCTGCGCGATCTGGGCGTATGTTTGCCCGTGCTTCAGCGCATTCAGCCGGTGGATTTGTGCGAACTGGTGCTGCGGGCGATGCGCGAACCAGCTCCCGCGCGCCGCGCAATGGAAGTCGCAGAACAACTGTTCGCGCAAGGACCGTGGGACGGCCTCGCGCGGATCGTGAACCACTGCCGGGGGGTTTTGAAGTAGGTGCCGCTTGCCGAGGCGGTTTTCAGAGTCGTCATCACGCTCCGCGTGATGTCGCGAGCACAGCCAGCGAAAAGAAGCCCC
>JAKEEV010000887.1 GCA_022616395.1 Planctomycetia bacterium
CGAAGAGACGACCAACGAAATGCTCTTCGGGTTCTTCGGTGCAACCCCCGCGGGCAAAGACCGCCCCAGGTTCGTGAGGACTGAACCGAAGAAGAAGTAACGCAAGGCGAACCCCGCCCGCAAGGGCGGTGGGTCTTGGCGAACCCCGCCCGCAAGGGCCGCGGGTAACCCACCGCCCTTGCGGGCGGGGTTCGCCGTTCCGACGACACTTCTCCCCTCCCCTCTGCTACAATTCTTCTCGTTCCGTTATCACTTGGAGATTTCCCAATGCGATGGCGCACTGCTTTAGCGCTGGTTGCGTGTCTGGGGATGTTTCCCCTGCTCGCTCCAAGCCCACAAACGTGGGCCGATGACAAGCCCGACCCCAAACCCGACGAGAAGAAGGTCGAGAAGCCGACCAAGTACGAGATCCCGTACCGACTCACCGATACCAAGCACATCATGGTGCGCGTGAAGATCAACGGTAAAGGTCCGTTCAACATGGTGGTGGACACCGGCGCGCCGGCCATCTTCATCCCGAAGACCGTCGCGAAGAAGGCAAACGTGAAGGCGAAAGAGAAGGAGAAGGAGAAGGGACTCGTGGACTTCGATTCCTTCGAGATCGAAGGCGGACTGAAGGTCGAGAAGGCGAAGGGGCGTGTGGAAGACCTCGTGCAACTTGATGGCATGAACGGCCTGGGGCTGGCGGGCGTCGAGTTGCATGGAGTCATCGGTTACAACGTGCTGGCCCGCTACCGCATCGAGTATGACTTGACGGCCGACAAGCTCGTGTTTGAACCGCTTCCGAAGTTCGACCCACCGCCGTTGGTTCCGCTTGGAGGAAAAGGAGGAACCGACATCCAGTCGATGGGGCCGATGGTGAAGATGCTCGCCGCGATGCTCGGCATCAAGCCGAACTTCGAGACGGTTCCGCGTGGGTTCACCGGCCTGGAGTTCAAAGAAGCCGATGGCAAGGTGACAATCCAGAGCGTGTTGCCCGGAAGCCCCGCCGAGAAAGCCGGGCTGAAGGCGGGCGATGTGATTACCAGCGTCAAGACTGTGTCCATCGACTCCGGCAAAGACCTCACCCGCGCGCTCGCGAAGGCGGGAGTGGGTACCAAGTGGCGCTTCTACATCACTCGCGGCGGTAAGGAACAAGAGATCGTCGTCGAACTCGGAAAGGGGCTGTAACCATGAAAACTTCATCCAAACTCGTGCTCCTTGCCGGGCTGCTCGCGCTTTGCCCCGCGAACTTCGCGACGACTCAGGACAAGGAGCCGCCGAAGAAGGAAGCCCCGAAGAAGGCTGAGAAGCCGATCGTGGTTCCCTTCGAGTTACTCAAGTCGCGACACATGGCGATTGATGTGAAGATCAACGGCAAGGGGCCATATCGGTTGATCTTCGACACCGGCGCCCCCATGAATCTGGTCACCAACAAGGTCGCGAAGGAATCCGGGCTGCTCGACAAGAAAGACAAGGGCGGGTTACCGCTCTTCGGAGCCGCGATGGGCGCCAAGACAATCAAGAAGTTCGAGCTGGGCGATCTGACGCTCGAGGGAATGCCGACGATGGTGATGGATCACCCCACGGTCGCAGCGCTTGCGGAAGTCATCGGCCCGCTGGAAGGCATCATCGGCTATCCGTTCTTCGCGCGCTACAAGATGACCATCGACTACCAGAAGAAGGAAATGACGCTTGTGCCCAACGGCTACGAACCGGGCGATGCGATGAAGGGGCTGATGAACAAGCTCTTGAGTAGCACCAAGGGCGAGAAACCCGAACCGACCGTCATCGCGCCGGCCGCCATCTGGGGCTTCACGGTTGATAAGGAGAAGGACGATGAGGCGGAGGGCGTGAAGGTGACCGAAGTTCTCGCGAAAAGCCCCGCGGCTACGGGTGGGCTGAAGGTCGGCGACCGGGTGATCACGCTCGATGGCCGCTGGACGGATACCGTCAGCGATACCTTCGTCGCGGCAAGCTCGGTGAAGCCGGGCAAGCCCGCGGTGCTCGTCATCAAACGCGACGGCAAGGAAATGAAGCTCACCATCACGCCCGGCAAGGGGCTGTGACCAAAGGAGCAGGCACACCGTGCCGTTCTCTTCAAAGTAGTAGGCACACGGAGTGTGCCTAGAGACTGTGTCAAAAGCGGCCGGGAGAGGTTAACTATACAAAAGTAACTTACTGGACGGATTTTTGCTGTCTAGTAATGGTAGATTGCCAGAGGGTGTGTGTGGCAATCTTGGCTATCTGGCAATCTA
>JAKEEV010000888.1 GCA_022616395.1 Planctomycetia bacterium
CCTCGAATGGCTTCAAACTCTCCCACAAAAGCCACAACCCTCCGACACCACTCACCACTCACCACTCACCACCCACCACACGATTCCTGTCTGCTACGAAATGCAACTCGACCTGCCGCGAGTGTGCGAACACACGCACCTTTCGCCCGAAGAAGTGATCGAACTGCACACCGCGACGACTTACACCGTCTACGCGATTGGGTTCGTGCCGGGGTTTCCGTACATGGGTTACTTGCCGAAGGAGTTGTGCGGCGTGAGTCGCCTGGCAAGTCCGCGCATGAGAGTGGAACCGGGAAGTGTGGGCTTGACCGGTCGGCAGACGGGCATTTATCCGCTGGCTCGTCCCGGCGGCTGGAACATCATCGGCCGAACGCCGCTGGTGATCGTGGATGTGGCCGCGGGGTTCTTCCCGCTTCGAGTGGGCGACACGGTGCGCTTTGCGCGCATCGATTCGGACGAATACCGGAAACTGGAAGGGGAACGACTGAGTTCGTAGGTGCCGCTTGCCGAGCGGCACAAAACAGAGCCGCGACCGTCAGGGAGCGCTACTCAAGAACGCTCCCTGACGGTCGCGGCTCCGAAAGACGCCCGCCTCTCGGCAGGCCTACCGAAGGGTCAACAATCTCTTTTCACCAGTCGTAAGGAAGCAAGAGAGAGCATCGCCGCGATGAATGCCAGCGACACGCCCACGGCACCGCCCCACGAGGGGAACTCCGTAAAGATCGCCTGAGCGCGGGCGTCGCCCGTTGGCATCGTGCTATCGACGATGAGCTTGGTGGTCAGTTTGTCCAGATCCTTGTAGCGCGGGAGGACGTTGTTGAGGCCCTCCACGAGTGTGTACGACCAGTCGGGCAACTCGACCTGATTCGTGACCTTATTCATGTCGAAGAAGGATTTGGCTTGCCCGATCGCGTACATGAGGAACATGAACACCAGCGTGACCAGAATCGCGGCAATGGCGCTGCGCGTGTAGACCGCGACCGTCGTGGAGACCGCGTAGAGAATCCCAAAGGTGAAGGTGAGGACCGGAATCACGAGCAAAAAGCGCGGATCCCACAATCCCGACCGCAGAGCCATGACGACCCACACTCCTCCGATGGTGAAGGAGGAGAGCAGGAAGATAAACGTCAGCCCGCCGATGTACTTGTACACCAACAACTGCACGCGGCCGATTGGTTTGGAAATCAGCAGGTCGATGCTTCCCTTGCGGAGCATGTTCGGGATGAAGAAGGCCGTAATCACCACGCTGAGGATCAGCGTGACCGCGGCTCCGAGGCCGTTGATGATGGGGTCCTCAATGATGTAGAGAGCGGCTCCCAGTGGAACTCCCCGGATCGCGCCAGATGCGCCGAAGAAGACCTGAATGTCGTGCGGCCAACCCCGAGCGCCGGCGATGTTCTTGAGTCTCACATCGAACTTGTACTCCGGTTCAGCCACGTCTGGTTTACGCGTAATGACGACGTCCGATTTGCTCACTCCGATGAAGGCAACGCACTGGTAGGTCAAAAACTCGATCATTTCCGCTTCGGTCACCGCCTTCAAGTTGGCGGGAGTGGCGAGGGGCGGTTCAACGAGTTCCAACTCGGTTGTCTTGGCCTTACCCCGCCCGCGCATGGGCTTTTCGATTTTCCTGCCGGGCGGCTCGAGCCAGGTGTAAACGGCGTAGCGGAACGGATCGATTGTCGGTGGGGGACCTTTGTCCTTGTCCTTCTCTTTGTCACCTACGGGCCGAGCGAACTGGTTACCCCAACTGACGTTCAGCGTGAACGCGACGGAGTTGCCAGCGCTCTGCTCGATGTTTGACGCTGAGTATTGGACGTTTGGAACGAAGGTCGGGGCGGTACTGGCTCCCCTGTCCGGGAAGATGATCTGGAACTTGTTGAGAACATTCCCCGCTCCGAATCCGTTTCCCGTGAGAGCTTCTTCCGGGGAGCCGGGTGTAAACGAGATGCTCCCCAGCAGGATGATGACAATTGCAGACAGGGCCAGCATCAGATAAATGACGAACCCGTCCACGGCTTCGCGGAACGAGTCCTTCAGGATGGCGATGAACTGGAGCACAGTTTAGTCCCTCCCCCCAACCGGACGAGCGCCGCGTCTGCGCTTGCGGTCCACACCTGGTTCAGCCCCTTCCACCGTCGTCATGAACACGTCTTCCAGCGTCTGTTTCTTCTCAACGATATGAACAACCGTCAGGCCTCGCTCCGAGAGCAACTTCATGACCGGCTCGATGGTTTGCCCATCGGAGAGCGTGATCTCGAACAAGCCCGCCTGATCCGGCAGCGGGCGGACCGCGTAGCCGAGCTTGATGACCGCGTCGGAGGGAAACGTCTGCCCGGAAAGCAGACCAATGACGAAGGTTCCCTTCGTTTTGGTCAACTCCGCGATGGTCCCTTCGCGCACCAGTTTTCCTTGCTGAAGGATGGCGACGCGGTCGCAGATGAGTTCCACTTCGCCGAGCAAGTGGGAGTTGAGGAAGATGGTATGTCCCTGTCCCTTTAACTCGGACATGAGTTCGCGAATTTCGCGTCGGCCCATCGGGTCCACGCCATCGGTGGGTTCGTCGAGGATGATGACTTCGGGGTCATGCATCAGCGACTGAGCGATTCCGAGCCGCTGTTTCATGCCCTTGGAGTAGGTCTTGATCTTCGAGTACATGCGCCCGGCGATGCCGACCAGTTCGAGCGTCTCAGGAATCTTCTGCTTGCGCACCGAAGCCGGAACGCCATACAGAGAGCCGTAGAAGTCCATCAGCGAGTAACCGGTGTGATAACCGGGGAACTGGTGGTCTTCGGGGAGATAACCGACTCGCTTCCGCACATCCACCGTCCCGGCCGGGTGACCGAGCAACGTGGCATCTCCGTCCGTCAGGCGAACAATACCAAGTAGAATCTTGATCAGCGTGGTCTTGCCGGCCCCGTTCTGACCGAGCAGACCGTAGATTTGCCCCTTCTCGACCCGAAGCGAAACGCCCTTGAGCGCTTCGATCCGGCCGTAAGTCTTCCACAACTCCCGCGTCTCAATGACCGACACGGCCCCCTCCGAGTGAGTGAAAAAGACAGCGTGAATGGACAATAGGCTTCTGGTGAGGGATTCGCCGACACGCAGAGGATATTGACAACGACCCGCCGGAGCAATCCACTAATAGCGCTTCCGGTCGAAAGGTGGGTAAGGGTGGCCGAGGCAGAGTCTTCGATGCCCCGGTCTGGTAGGCCCGCCTTGCCGAGGCGGACTTGGAGTAATGCGGAAAGCGGAATGTGGAATGCGGAATCAAAGACAAGAAGACAGAAGTCGCAGAGTCGGAGGTTTGGATTTGGTTTTCATTCCGCATTCCGCATTTTCCCTGTGCTGCTCGGCAAGGAGCACCTACTTCAAATCGGGGCATCCCAAAGCCTCTGCCCCGGCCACCCAGCAACTGAGACTCGATACGCTCCGAGGGAGAAAGCACTTTCGACAGGATGAACAGGACAGACCGGATTGAAATTATCTGTCCCGTTCATCCTGTTATCCTGTCAAACACTCTTCTTGGGAGACATCATGCCGAAGCTAACTGTGGTCGGAGTGGGCGAGTTTGAGGTACCGGCCGGGAAGCGGCTGGTGCTGGCTCTCGAGGACGAGGCCAAAGTCGATCAGCTTCATGCTTGCGGAGGGAATGCCGCGTGTACAACGTGCCGGGTGGAGTTCGTTGCTGGCGAGCCGGACAAGATGACAGAAGCCGAGAAGCAGGTACTCGCGGCCCGCGGACTGACGGGCGTTCGGTTGAGTTGTCAGATTCTGTGCGATCACGACATGACCGTGAAGTGCATCAGTCGGCTCGCTGGAAGCGGACGCAAGGGTGTCGGAGACCGCCCCGCGGACGACATCACTCCTCCGCCTGTGTGGGTGGCGAAGAGTTAACGCATTCGTTCTTCTTCCGGCCAAGCCCAAACAAGCGAGACGAACCGATGGCGGCTCGAGAGCGATCCTATCGCTGTGCGGTCTGTCGCTGGCAGGGCATGGCGGAACCAATTGATGTGGGGGACGCTGCTCCGTGTCCGGAATGTGGAGTATATCTGTACCCGCAGACGTGGGCTTCGACGTGGGGATTCGCGCTTCTGTTGATCGCGGCGAGCCTCGGTGTCGTGGCAGTCGCGGCTCTCTTGCTCCGATGACAAGCTGACAATTGTTGAACGAAAGTCTTCTGCCTCACAGTCGTGAAGGTGAGGTTGCGGCTCAAACCGATCCATTCTTCATCGCCCGGAAAGTGCCAGACATGCCTTCGTCATCGAAAGGGGAATTGACCACCGTTGGCGGGTTGTCACTGCTCGTGGCGTTCCTCTGCTTCGTGACCGCGATCATCTTCGGCTGCCTGGACACGGTGCGCCTGAACCCCGGCAGTCCCACCGAAGCGCCGAACATCACCAGCGCCGGTGCCGCGTGCGGCTTCGCGGTCGCCAGCGGCCTGTGCCTGATCGCAGCGGCCATCGCCGAAAGCGGAGCGATGAAACGCGCGCCGAAGATCGACCCACCGCCGAGCAGCGGCCCGGCGTGAGCGGTTGCTCTTCCTGTTTTTTCTCCGCTTGAAGACAATACGTGAGATGGACGATTCCCGCGAATAGAGGCATCGCGATGAAGAGCTTGGCCGAAGAGCTGCCGCCGGAGATTGCCAGTCGCGTACACCCTGATTGGCGGAAGAACGAGGCGGATTACTGGACGAATCGCGACGCATTGCTCGGCCAGTATCGCAACCTCTGGGTTGCCTTCGCCGACGGCAAGGTGATCGCGTCCGGTTCCAGTCCAGTCGAAGTGTTCAAGGCGGCTCACCTGTCCGGGCTTCATCCCTTCGTGACCCTTGCGGGACGCGAGGACGAGCCAAGCCGAATGCGGCGTGTCACCTTTCCTTACGACACGACCTACCCCATCGAACCCCTTCCAGTGCTGAACGTCGAGTTCCGAACCGTCAGTGGTTCGCCGGGAATGATGTTCGATCGCGTCATCCCCGACACTGGTGCGGATGCAAGCGCGCTACCCTGGCCGGATTGCCAAGCACTTCAACTCGATGTTTCGCAAGGAACTCCCGGTCGAATCACCGGTGTGGCTGGCTCTGCCATTGTCACGCTCGGCTTCTTGGTTTGGGTCTGGCTCGACGGACAAGAGTATCCGTGCCGACTTCAAGCCGATTTCTACAACCCGGACAGAATCTTGGGTCGCGGCGTGTTGAACCAGTTGGAAATTCTCTTTCGCGGCCCAGCGCGTGAGGTCATCGTGAATCCGTGAACGGCCAGTGCCGCACAACGGGTTGCGCAGTGGATGGCGGAAGGAGAGACACGTTCTTCGGACCTAACGACAGAGCGTTTCGTGTGCTATTCTCCAAAGTGAGTGAGACAGTGGCCTCATTGGGTCAAGGCGGAGAAGTCATTCGAGGGCTCACAAACCGAGCCGGATCTTCTACCTCCAAGAGGTTCAGTTATGGCACGTACTAACAGTTTCTGGGAATCAATGCAGCGCTACTGCCATAATCTGAGTGTTCCCCTGCGGTGGAAGTGCAAGCAAGGAAGCATTAAGTTGGTGTTCGAGCCAAAGTCGGGGATTGACCCGTTTAAGGTGCTTCGAAATCGGGAACCGGCTGCTTTGTTGGAAGTAACCTCTGAGATCCAAATCGTGGTGGAATCACACCACCAGCGAGACCGGATTAGTGCCCGATTCTCGCCTGCGGAGTGCGTTGAATTATTGGGAGAAACATGGCCGAACAGCGAAACGTTTAATCGCATTGCCCGCGCCGTTCGCGAACGGAAAGCCTACCCGATGCCGACCCCAGAGATTCCGGGTGGTGGGGGAAAGTCAATGACCGCTCAAGGCCAGACCAAGAAAGACGGTTCGCATAGCCAAGACAGGCATCATTGATCCATTGGTGTCCGACAGCGCATCTGACCTTTCGCTTCCCCTCCAACCCCGGCAAAATACCGGGGTAATGAAAATCCTTCACACAGCCGACTGGCACCTGGGCGACCGGCTTGGGCGGATCGACCGCACCGAAGACCTCCGCGTGGCGGTCGAGCGCGTTGCTTCGTATTGCAAGCAGGAAGCCGTTGACGTGTTGCTTGTCGCGGGCGATTTGTTCAGCGAACTTGCGCGCCCCGACGGTCTGCGCGACACCATCCGTCACTGGCAGGAAGTGTTTCGCGAGTTCCTCGAAACCGGAGGAACGATCCTCACCCTCACCGGCAACCACGACAACGAAAGCTTCTGCCAGACGCTCGTTCACGCGATGACGCTCGCTTCTCCCACGGTGGGCAAGCCTGGAGAGACTGTCCCGCCCGGTAGACTCTATCTGGCCGCCGAACCGACCTTCTTGCGGCTCGAAGACCGCATGGGCGGCTTCCCGGTTCAGTTCGTGCTGATGCCGTTCCCAACACCAAGCCGCTTCCTCAAAGGCGACAGCCTCAAGTACGGCAGCCCCGAAGAGAAGAATAACTTACTCGTCTCCGCGTGGGCGGACGCGCTTCGAGACATCCGCGCTCACCCGAAATATGATCTGAAAGCCCCCGCGGTCCTCAGCGCGCATGTCCACATTCACGGTTCAACTGTCGGGCCGAGTCTCTTCCGCATCACAACGGAAGAAGATGTTGTTGTGCAAGGCTCGGAGTTGCCGGAGCAGTTCGACTACGTTGCGCTTGGGCACATTCACAAACCGCAGTGGTTAGGCGCGACTCACGTGCGCTATTCCGGCAGTATCGAGAGGATGGACCTCGGCGAACAGGCCGACCAAAAAGGCGTGGTTATTGTCGAGATTGGTCCCGATGGCCGGAATGGTGAACCAACAGTACTTCCGCTTCCTTCAACGCCCATTTACGAAGTCGTCGTACTAGAGCCGAGCGAGGACATTCCGCGCTTGAAACAGGAGTACCCCGACGCGAAAGACGATCTGGTGAACCTGCACATCCGCTACACCGCGGGGAAGGATCAACTGGAGGAAGTGCTTCGCGAACTCGACCGCATCTTCCCGCGCTGGTATGCGCGCGACTGGAAGGAAACCGGCGCGCTCGGCCCGACGCTCGCGGACGCCACCGCCAGCGGCTCGAAGGGCTTCGGAGAAACCGTCCGCGACTATCTGAGTCAGGAACTGATTCAACACGACCAGACCGAACGCGAATCAATACTGAAGATCGCCGACGAGTTGCTGAAGGAAATGGAGTAGGCGAACCCCGCCCGCAAGGGCGGTGGGTCGCAGCGCACAGTACCCCCCGCCCTTGCGGGCGGGGTTCGCCCGGAGTTTGCCATGATTCCCCAACGAGTGAAGCTCTCCGGCTTCCTGTCCTACAAGGACGAGCAGGAGATTCGGTTCGACGGCTCGCCGCTGTGGATGCTTTCGGGCACCAACGGCAGCGGCAAGTCGAGCGTGTTCGACGCGGTCACCTTCGCGCTGTTCGGTCATCATCGAGGAGGAAGTCAGAGTGCCGCGGAGTTGATTAACAAGGAAACGAACACGCTCTCGGTCGAGTTCGATTTCAGCAGCGAGAAGCAACTCTATCGCATCAAGCGCACGGTGCGCAGGCAGAAGAACGACAAGATCGCCAGCACGCAGCAGGTGTTGAAACATACTCCGACCGACATAGTGGATGATGCGTGGGAAGCGATTTCGGGCACGGAGTACAAGGCGAAGTTCGACGCGTGGATCAAGGACAAGATCGGCCTCGACTACGAGACGTTCACTTCGTCTGTTTTACTTCTGCAAGGGAAGTCCGAGAAGTTGCTCGATAGTACGCCGGCCGGTCGTGCGGGTGTGCTCGCGCGTATCGTGGATCTGGAACGCTACCAGAAGTTGCATGGTAAGGCCGACGAGAAGAGGAGGGCACTCAAGGGCGAACTCGAAGGCATCTCGAACCAGCTTTCCGGCGTGAAGGAAGTGATGGAGGAGGAATATGCCGAGGTGGAAGCTCGAATCATCACCGCGGAGGAAGCTCGCACGCAGACGCAAGAGCGAATCGACGTGTTGAACGCGCTCGAATTGCGTGCCCGGCACTGGACCGACACGCAGAACAAGCTCGCGGGCGTGAAGCAGAAGCTCGCGGAGTCGGAGAAGTTACTCGGCACGGCGCTGGCCATCGAGAAGGATCACACGCGCCTGCGCGAACTGCGCGACGTACTTCCCGCGGTGAACACCATCGTGACCGAACGCGGGCGCATCGGCGAATCCGAACGCAAGACCGAGAAGCTATCGAAGGAGCGCGAGGAAGTGGCCGAGAAGCGCAGAAAGAGCGAGCACGCGCTCGATCAGGGCCGCAAGAAACTCACTGACCTCAAGAAGACGCTTGCCGAAGACGAAGCGAAGAAAGCGAAGCTCGAATCGCGGTTACGCGAACTTGCCGGCGTACTGGAAAAAGTTCGGCAGGTGGAGGACGCTGAGGCCGAGGTGAAGAGGCTCGATCAGGAGTTGAAGACACTCCCCGCGGACCCCGAAGCTGCAGTACGGAAACTTCAATCGGAGCAGGAAAGACTGTCCTTGCTCGCTCAGCATGTTGCACTTCTCGAACGACTTCATCAGGATCGTTCGGAACTTACGAAGGTCGTCGCGGGTGAGAAATCCGCGCGCGCGGAAGAAGCGAAACTCAAGGCCGAAGGAGTGAAGGCGAAGGAAGAGTTCACCAAACTCGAGATGAGCGCGAAGACCGCGAGAGAAGAGCGTGCCGCGAAAGATCAGGCCGCGGCCGAAGCTCGTGCGCTCGCCCGCCAAGCACGCGAACTCGCCGACGAGTTCAAGACGATGACGGGTCAGACGAAGTGCCGCGCGTGCGGTCAGCCCCTCACGCCACAACACTTCGCCGATGAGAAGAAGAAACGCGAGGCCGACGCGGCCGTCGCCGAGAAGAAGCTCAAGGAACTCACCGATGCCGCGACGAAGGCCAAGAAACTCGAAGAGGATCTCAGCGCGAAAGAGGCTGCTGATCGCGAACACCTCGGCAAACTTCGAGATAAGTGGAAGGACGCGGACGCAGCCGTGAAGCAGTCCGCTGCCGACATCAAACGCCTGACGGACTCGTGTCGGCAAACGTACTTCGCGCTTCCTCAGGAGTACAAGGACAAGGTCGGCCCGCGTGAACCCGAAGAGTGGTCGAAGGCCACTTACCCGGACCGCGTTGACATCACCGAACTCAACGACGACGCCAAGCAGATCGATGGCGTGAAGCGCAAGCTTCGAGTGGCTCTCGACGAAGCGTCAAAGGTGCAAACGATCCGCGCGAAACTCGACTCTGCCCGCGAGAGACTCATCAAGGCTCAACAAGGATTGCCCGGCGGAGACCCGACCGCTCTTCGCCAGGAGTTCAAGGAGAAACAGAGCGAAGAGAAGATCATCGTCAATTCAATCGCCGCGGGCAAGAAGGCAATTAGCGACACCGAAACCGAGAATGATCGCCAGCAGCGCGCGGTGAGTGAAGCCGACCGCGAACTGACCGAGATCGCGGGGAAAGTGAACCTCGAAGAGTCGAGCCGCAAGCAAAGTTCAGAGGCCATCGAACGCGCCAAGAAGACCCTTCCGACTGCGTGGCAGAAGCCACTTGAAACCGCAGGGCTGACCGACCGCGCGAAGTGGCAAGATGAACTCGATTCGCTCGTCGCGAAGGGCACCGAGGCGAAGTTCACGCAACTTCAGGCAGCTCGCGGAGGACTCGACCCGCTGCGCGCGGAGATCAAGCAACTGGAAGCCGAAGCGGACGAGTTTGAGGAGGAAGCTCGCCGATCACCCGACGATGTGCGGACAGAAGTGAACGCGGCCCGCAAGGAACTCGACGCCCGCAACAAGGAACTGCTCGACGCTCAGGGCCACAAACGCATCCTCGACGGCTATCGGCAACAACGAAGCGAACTGAACGAGCGCTTCAAGCAAGTGGATGCGGAGCACAACCGATACAAGACGCTCGCGGAGTTGCTCGGCCGCGACCGACTTCAACGGCATCTCGTGAGGCAAGCCGAGCGGCAGATTGTCGATTACGCAAACGGAGTGCTCGACCGCTTGAGCGGCGGTCAACTCTTCATGCGTCTGGTCGAAGCGGAAGCAGGCACCGACAAGGCTCTCGACCTGGAGTGCGCCAACCGCTTCACCGGAGGAGCGGCAATCAATGTGGCGTTCTTGAGCGGCAGTCAGCGGTTCCGGGTCGCGGTGGCTCTGGCGTTGGGCATCGGTCAGTACGCGAGCAAACAGCACCGACCAATCGAGAGCGTCATCATCGACGAGGGCTTCGGCTGTCTGGACCGAGCCGGCCGACAGGTGATGATCCAGGAACTTCAAAACCTCCGCGGCCACCTGCACTGCATTCTGTTGGTCTCGCACCAGGAAGAATTCGCCGACGCCTTCCCCGACGGCTACCGCTTTGAGCTTCAGGACGGAGCAACAAAGGTGAGCCGGTTCGTGAAGTGAAGCGCTCCATGTTTTCAGTCGCTTCGTTTGGGTGCAGTTTGACGGAGAATCAGCCAATAGGTAACGTGCTCACAGCCTCGCATCCTCCGTCGGAGACATTTGACAATGAGCGAGACAAATGGACGTGACCCCACGAAGCGCACGGTTGCCGAGCAACGGAGCTACCTCGTGACAACGGTGGCACAGGCCAAGACGATCACCACGAATTGGCTGAAGGGTGTCGATCTCGATCAAGCGGTGACTCTCGGTCTTCCCGAAGTCGATGACCGTTATCACATCTGGCGCGTTCCACTACGAAAGGCTCGAACTCGTACCAAGATCGGCGAACTGGTAATTGATGCGTACACGACAGAGATTCTGCCAGAGAAGACAACCAGGCCCGAACTCTTGGAGGCACGCCTTCTTGGCAAACGGGAAGAGGGAACGAAGAAGGCGAACCCATCCGAACTGGTGTACAAACTCTCGGAACTCCGAAACACCATCGGCTACGGCGACTCGGAGAAACTGATTGAAGAAATGCCGGCGGCTTCCGTCGACTTAATCTTTACCTCGCCCCCGTACTTCAATGCACGGCCGGAGTATTCCGAGTTCGAGGAGTATGACGAATACCTCCAAAAAATGAGGCAGGTCATTCGGCGCTGCCATCGGGTACTGAGCGAGGGGCGGTTCTTCGTGATTAACTGCTCACCCATCCTCCTTCGGCGCGCCAGCCGGAATGAGTCGTCGAAGCGCATCGCGGTGCCGTTCGACCTCCACCGCATTTTCATCGAGGAAGGATACGACTTCATCGATGACATCCACTGGCTCAAGCCGGAAGGTGCCGGCTGGGCAACTGGACGTGGGCGCAGGTTTGCCGCCGATCGCAACCCCATGCAATACAAGGCGGTCCCAGTCACGGAGTATGTGTTGGTTTACCGCAAGCGGACGGACCTGTTGATCGACTGGCACATCCGCAACCACCCGGACAAGGAGTTGGTCGCCGCGTCCAAAATCAAGGATGGGTATGAAACCACCAACGTCTGGAGAATCAACCCCAAAACCAATTCCGAGCACCCCGCTGCCTTCCCGACGGAACTCGCGGAGAAGGTCATCACCTACTACTCGTTCAAGGGCGATGTGGTCATGGATCCCTTCGCCGGGTCCGGCACGGTTGGTAAGGCCGCCGTCAAGACCGGCCGCCGGTTTGTACTCTACGACATTAACTTGGAGTACGTCCAACTGATGCAACGCTCTGCACAAGACTGGTTGGGGAAGGTCGCCGAAGACATCCTCTGCGTCAACGTTCCTCCCATTTCTGCTGACTCGCGTCTCTTCTGAAGGCGTTACAAATGGCAAAGAAGAAGCCCACTGACCGCAAACTACTGTCGAGTTTCTTTCCAGAGAGTGGCCGCGAGTTGCTGACCGGTAGCGGGAAGCAATTCGTGGAGCAGATCGGCGTAATCACAATCCGTGAGGCGGTCTACCGTGTGATGCTGGGTGAGAACGTCCGCACTCAGACCGAGCCACTGTCACGCCGTCGCCACGCGCGAGTGAGCGGAGCCATCGTCGCCATGCTCACCGAAGCCCACCTTGCGAACGACAAGTTCGGGGAACAACTCCCACGCCTAGCGGTCGAGCAACTCCAGGCTGGCCCCAAGAGTAACAAGGCGGTGATGTGGCCGGCTCAGTGGCTGCTCGGCCTCAACAACAAGGCGGTCCAAAATGTCTTGAGAAGCGATACGCAAGCCATCGACCGCTATGTACACGATTTTGAAGAAGCGCTTCGAGACGCTGCGCGACACTGCCAAGACCAACTCGGCGACTATCGCATGACGCTCGCCCACCACAAGGGGAAGAAGAGCCGCAAGGTGGAACTCGGATGGGGAGGTATCGCCCAACTGACAACGGCCATCGGCGCACAGACCCTGGCGCTTCGTGGTTCCGACAAGTCGATGTACGGCAAGCTGTTCGAGAGACTCGTACTGGGGTCGTTCTTGACACTGATGGGCTTTGAGCGCGTTGATCCGAAACACAACAAGAAAGACTGCGGAGTGTTCTGGCTCTCTGACAGGTCGGGCGAACGAGAAAGCGATGCCACTTTACTGATTGAGCCGGGTAAACTGGCACGCTTCGATATTGGGTTCATCGGCCTGGGTAATCCTGAGATTACGAAAGACAAACTCTCGCGTCTGGCGCGTGAAATCGAACACGGTGGCGTCACGAGCAGTTCCGTGACGTTTGTTATCGTGGATAGCCTGCCAAAGTCAGGCACGACGGAGAAACTTGCAGAGAAACTCGGCACCGGCTTAGTGCAGATGAGCATGCAGTTCTGGCCGCGGAGCCTCGCCAAGTCGATGAGGGATAAGGTCGGAGTGAAACACCGAATGGCGAAGATGTCTGACCCAGACCTCCGGAAGTTCTTGAAGGAGGAAATGGACAAGATACAAGTTCAGGACTTCCTCAGCGGAGTTACTGTCCAGGACTTGGAGAAAGTTGCTCCGGCCGAGTCCGAATCCGGGAGTGACGAGGAGGGATAATACCCCGTCATCGTTCGCCCTTTACCTCCCTTCGGCACCTCGACGACCAACAGGCGTTTCGGGGCCTTGCCGACTTCGATTCGGGCGACGGTCTTGCGTGTCGCGGTGTCGATGACCGCGACTGTGTCGCCGATGCGCTCGACCATGTTCCATCCAGTTACTTGACAAATGTTCATTAGTAGCGCATAATCACATTGGCGATGGGTTGGCGGGGAGTTCGCGAGTGCTCGCGGAGCGAGATGAGCCGTTGTGGCCACCCCTGGCCGTTTCAAAGCCCAGAAAAGTCAGCAAAAACGCGCTATAAAGGCCACATCTTTGCACCGCAAAGTGACCAACGCTTGCAAATCACGGGAAAAAACGCGAGAAAGCAAAAACAGGGTGGGTGGGGGGTAGGACTCATCCCTTCGGTCTGCGATAGAAGCGGTTGGCGACGAGGCCTTCGAGCACCAGTAGCATCAGCACCGCGATCAAGAGCCACGGGAAGAGATCGATGGGGCCGACGAGCTTCACGTCGAGCAGTTCGCGAAGGTGATGCTCCCGCTTGGGTTCGTGTAATCCACGTCCGGTGTGGCCGTTCCTCCAACCCAGTAGTAGACCGTCA
>JAKEEV010000889.1 GCA_022616395.1 Planctomycetia bacterium
CGCGACCGCAAGGGAGCGGGTGATTCCGCACGAGCGGTTCGGTTGTCAAAGATCGCTCCCAACCCATTCTCCACTCTACACCTAAAGTGAACATCTGTCTATGCCAGTTGCCATCCTCTTTTTGCGTGTTTTTAGCGATTCTCGCCTGGCTCACTTGGCGTGGCGTGCAGGGTAGCGCTTCTGTGTGGAGTCCTGGTTTGCGACCTCGTCCAACCGCAGGAAGTTGGCTGAGGTGGGCTGAAAACACTCTGCCCTCTCCCCTCTCCCAACTTGATACTACTGGTCAGGGAGCGTTCTTGGCTTTCGCTCCCTGACGGTCGCGGCTCCGAATAAAATCGCCCTTGCGAGCGGGTTCGCCACGAATGCGCCTCTTCTCTGGCTTCGCGCGTGAGTTGTAATTCCGCCAGGGGCGAATGTAGACTTTCTGTGAAGTCGCAACGGTTACAACGGTCGCGTAGAAAATGTGGGCGCTCTCGCGGACAGGTCATTTCGCTTCAGCACATTTCAACGCCTGGAAATTCCGGCTCGCGGAGAAATCCGGCGCGATTTCGGCGCGGTGTGGCACGGTCACTGCTTTGAAGTGATGCGTCAGGCAATCACTCACAGGAGCCGAACGAATGACCCCGATCATCAATACTCCCCGCGTCGCCAAGACTACCCCAACCCCCCGCGTCACCGAGGCCGAGCTGCTCCTCCGCGACGTGGCATTTGTCCTGCGGCTCACTCGTCGCGTGAAGGAGGAAATGATGGCCGACCGACCGCAGGAGCCGCGCCGCACCGGCCGTACGCCCGAACGGGTACTGGTCGCTTGAGCCGTGCCCGCGATGAACCCAGACGACGTTTCGTGGAGATTGGTGTGCCTGGTGTTTGTGTCGTGGCTTCGGTGTCTTTCGACACAAACACCAGCAACACACCAATCTCCACGAAACTCCCAGACGAATCGGTCAGAGCCAGTTTGGTTCGGCGTCCAGGTCAGGCGGGGCGAATTCGCCCCGCTTCCATTTCTCGACCGCCAGAGCAGCCATCGCCGCGTTATCCGTGCAGAGAGCAAGCGGCGGAATAAACAGCTCCGCTCCTTCCTTCGCGCACATTACTTCCAGCGCGAAACGTAGCGGCTTGTTGGCGCTCACTCCTCCACCAACCGCGAGCCGCTTCAGGCCCGTCTTGCGAAGCGCCTGCTTGCACTTCATCACAAGCACATCCACCACTGCGGATTGAAAGCTCGCAGCGAGATCGGCACGCTTCTTCCCCGCAGGAGGAGGAGTAGCCTTGCTCACATCCTGCCCGTGACAGGCATAAAGCACCGCCGTCTTTAATCCACTGAAACTGAATTCCAGTCGGCCGTCGTCGATGAATGATCGAGGGAAATCGAACGCCTTCGGATCGCCGGTGGCGGCTTCGCGTTCAACCGCCGGGCCGCCGGGAAAGCCCAAACCCAGAATCGCGGCCACTTTGTCGAACGCTTCACCGGCCGCATCGTCACGCGTGCCACCGAGGAGTGTCATTGACAACGCGGTGTCACAGCTAAAGAGCGCTGTGTGTCCGCCGCTGACGACAAGACCCACACAGGGGAAGATGTCGCGTCCGGCGGCGAGTCTGCATGCGAAAATGTGGCTGGCGATGTGGTTCACCGCGACCAGCGGCACGTCCAGAGCCAGAGCCAGCGCCTTCGCGGCGCTGACGCCAACCAGAAGCGCCCCCACTAACCCCGGCGTGTTATGAACCGCCACGCAACCAATGTCCTTCAAGTTTAATTGCGCGCGGGAAAGAGCCTCGTCAATGACGGGCAGAAGATTCCGCAAGTGAGCGCGCGACGCGATCTCCGGCACCACTCCGCCAAAGCGTGCGTGCAGATCGGATTGCGACGCAACCACGCTGGAGAGCACTTGCAGTTCATCCGTGAAGACCGCCGCCGCGGTCTCGTCGCAGGAGGTTTCGATTGCGAGGAAGTGAGTCATATGTCTTTCAGAGTAGACGGCATTCGCTGGGTGCCGTTCTGAATTGTAGTCCTCACGCTCCGCGTGAGGTGGAAAGACCTCACGCGGAGCGTGA
>JAKEEV010000114.1 GCA_022616395.1 Planctomycetia bacterium
CCATACGCAACCGCAGCCGCGGCCTGGACGCGAGTGTCCGGGTCAGTCATCAGCTTGCGAATCGCGTTCTGAATCTCGAAAGCGGTCAAAGCCACCTCCCCCCGGCTTGTGCCGCGGACGACCTGGCCCAACTGTTCCACTGCCGCGCGCTTCACTTCCACATCCTGATCCTTCAGCGCGGCGACTAAAGCTTTGGTCGCGTCCTTGTGCTTGCGAGCAACCATACCCAAGCCCCAAACCGCGTGCAGCCGGGCGAGCCGGTTCTTGGAATCCTTCAATACCGCCGCAAACGCTTTCGTCGCATCGTCCGGCTTTCGCGAAGCCAGTTCAAACTGTGCCTCTGTACGAATCATCTGGTGAGGGTGTTCCAACAGCTTCTCCAGTTCGTCGACCGACTTCTTCGTGAATCCCGCCGCGAGGAGCTTCTTCGCTTCGGCCACGGCGGGGTTCTTCATTGCTTCGGGGTCAGTCACGCGGAAGATGCGTCCCTTACCCGGTCGGTTCCAGCCGGTTGTCCAGTCGCTCCAGTAGAACGCGCCATCCGGACCGAACTCGCAATCAGTGGGGAGCATGTTCTTGATGAACGGCTGCGGGTTTCCGCCGACGATCTCGAACGCCGCTCCCTTCGGCTTCACTGCAAGAGTCCAGATTGTGCTGTTGCCGCCCGGTGTGCCGGTGAAGTCGGTGAGGAAGAAGTGATCCTTGTACTTGTCGTTCAACCCGATGCCGGGATAGTGCGTGATGCCCGATGGACCGTTGCCGAAGTTCGCCAGAGGAGGAACGATGTACGCGGCCTGGCCGTCCCATTGCGGAATCCACAGCTTCTCGGTGTTCCACGGCCCGCGATTACCCTGAGGAACTTCCGGCGTGTGATAACCCGTCCCGTACTGGAATCCGCAACGCCAGCCGCTGTCTCCGCCCTCCACGACGTATACCCACCGAGCGCGGTCGCCTGAATCGGAGTTGTTATCCCAGGTGAAGAGGTTGCCGAAGTCGTCGAACGCGAGTTCCTGCGGGTTCCGCAAGCCTGAGTGAACGACTTCCAGATTGCTGCCGTCCGGGTCACAGCGAAGCACGCAACCCGTATCGGGGTAGAAGAGCTTTTTCCCCTCCTTCGTCGTGATGTTCAGCCCGCGGTCGCCGACGGACATATAGAGCTTGCCATCTGGCCCCATGCGAAGGCCGTGCAGGTCGTGGCCGATGTATTGAATGTGGACGCCGAAGCCGGTGGCGAGCGATTTCTTCTCGTCGGCCTTGTTCTCGCCCTTCGTATCCTTCAGCAAGTACAGGTCCGGGATGCACGCGAAGTACACGTTCCCCTTGCGAGCCAACACGCCGCCCGCGATGCCGTCTTCGGGTCTGTTGAAGCCGTCCGCGAACACGCTCGACTTGTCCGCCTTCCCCTTCCCCGTGCTGTCCCACACGAGCTTGATGCGTTCGCTGTTCTCCGGGTGTGCCGGATACTTGTACTTCTTGTAGAGCGCGACTCGATCCGCGACGGTGCGGCAAGCGAGGTCGTCGTCGAGCCACGGCTTTCCGCGTGTGTCGGGAACGCCATCGGTGTGGCGATAGGTTTCCACCACGAAGCACCGACCTCGCTCGTCGAAGTAGAAGCAGACAGGATTCGCGAGAAGTGGCTCTTCGGCCCACAGTTCCACCTTCAGGTTCTTGTCTGAAAGCGTGACTTGAGCCGCGGTCTCGGTGCCGGAGGGTTGCTTCCCCTTCGGCTGAGCGACTGCCTGACGCACACCGTCGGGCACAAGAGCAACCACAAGCGCGACCAAGACGCACAGCGAAAGCGCAAGGAACAGGCGTGACATC
>JAKEEV010000890.1 GCA_022616395.1 Planctomycetia bacterium
AGCGAAGAAGCCCGACCGCTTGCGCGACCGGGCTTCTGTCTTTGATTCCGCAATCCGAATTCCGCATTCCGCATTTTGAAACGGGTCACGCCTTGATGATGTCCTTCACGGTCATACCGGCGGGGATCATCGGGAGCACGTGTTCCTGATGAGGAACATGCACATTCAGCACGAATGAGCCGGGTGCTTCGATCAACTCAACCAGCGCGGAATCCAGATCGGCCTTGTCCCCAATGCTCCTCCCCGGAATGCCAAAGCCCTCCGCGACCTTCACGAAGTCCGGGTACGGCGGGTGATCCTCGCCCGCGCCCAGATACGTGTGCCCGCGGTTGCTCCCGAAGAACCGGTCTTCCCACTGAACCACCATGCCCAGGTGCTGATTGTTGAGGAGCAACACTTTCACGGGGATCTTCTCGGCGTAAGCGGTCGCGAGTTCCTGAACGTTCATCAGGAAACTCCCGTCGCCGTCGATGTCAACCACGAGGTTATCCGGGAACGCGACCTTCGCGCCCAGAGCCGCGGGCAGCCCGAAACCCATCGTCCCCAGCCCGCCACTGGTGATCCACTTGCGCGGACGGTTGAAGGGGAAGAACTGTGCCGCCCACATCTGATGCTGACCCACACCCGTGGTGATGATGGTGTTATCCAACTGATTTCGGCTGCGCAGAATCTCCCACAAGCGCCGAATGGCGAATTGCGGAATGATGGCGTGTTCGGGTTCAGCGAACTTCAATGGTTCCGCTTCACGCCAGGCGTCGATCTGCCTCCACCAGTCCGGGTAACGCCCTCCGCCAATGAGGTCCGCGTTGCGCTCTTCCTTCAACAGCGCGTTCAAGTCGGTCAGTACCAATTTCAGGTCCGAGTGGATCGGAATGTGAGCGAACTTGTTCTTGTGAATCTCGCTCTTGTCGATGTCCACATGAACGATCTTGCCGTGCTTGGCGAACTCCGAAAGCTTGCCCGTCACGCGGTCATCGAACCTCACTCCAAGAGCTAATAGCAAGTCCGCCTCGTTGATCGCGTAGTTCGAGTACACCGTGCCGTGCATTCCGAGCATCTGAAGGCACAGGTAATGATCCGCTGGGAATGTCCCCAGTCCGTGAACCGTCAGGCCGACCGGAGCGCCGATGAGTTCCGCGAACTCCTTCAACTCCGCGGAAGCGCTACTATGAGTCACCCCGCCACCCGCGTAAATAAACGGCTTCTTGCTTGCTCGAATCGCCGCGATCACGGCTTCGAGTTCCGCGCGGGTCGCCTTTCGCAGTGGGCGGTAACCGGGGAGTTCCATCGGCGGATCCCACTCCGGCACCACTTTCTTGATCTGCACGTCCTTGCACACGTCAATCAGTACCGGGCCGGGTCGGCCGGTCGTTGCGATGTGAAATGCTTCCTTCACGACGCGTGTGATGTCCTCGGTGCGAGTGAGCAGATAGTGGTGCTTGGTGATTCCGCGGCAGATTTCCACCATCGGAGTTTCCTGGAACGCATCGTTACCGAGTACGTTCGTACTCACCTGACCGGTCACCGCGACAAGCGGAATCGAGTCCATCTTCGCATCCGCGATGCAAGTGACGAAGTTCGTCGCTCCCGGTCCGCTTGTCGAGACACACACGCCCGCCTTGCCGGTTGTGCGAGCGTATCCGTGGGCCATGAATCCGCCACCTTGCTCGTGTCGCGGAAGGATCGTGCGAAGTTGACCCACGACGCGGGTGAGCGCCTGGTGAATGGGCATGCTCGCCCCGCCGGGATAAGCGAAGACGACCTCGACCCCATGACGAATGAGGCTGTGAACAAGAATGTCGGCGCCACTGAGGAGGGTTTCGGGTGCGGGAGCCGCGGAAGACTGACCCATCGGTAACTACTTGTGTGGAGGAAGGGCGAGCGTTCTCTCGATGTCGAGAGATTAGTATACGGGCCGCCGAAAAGACGGGAATCGGCGATCTTTGCCCGCGCTCAAGCGACCACCGACGTCACTTCTTGGCTTCAACCCAGATGCCGTTGGTGATAGTTCCGTGGAGGTTGTTACCGGAGTGGTCGATGAGTTCGGTCCCCTTCCCTTCGTTGAAGAGGTAAAGCGCGAGGGTGTCCTTGTCTTTCGTCAGCGTCTCAAGCGGCTTGAACTCCTTGTTGTAGCGAGCCGTTCGCGAGATGCGAAGGCCGTGAATCGTTCCGTGGAAGTGACCTTCGGCGCAACGGATGTTTGCTTGCCGATGAGAGTTGGCGGTGTGGTCGGTGGAAGCTTGTCGAACTTCACTCCCTGCTTCGCGACCTGTTTGCCATCGACAAACAGCACAATGCTATCTTTTGAAACCACCGCCGCGACGTGAACGCGCTGGTCAAGCTTGAGTTTCGAGCCGTAC
>JAKEEV010000891.1 GCA_022616395.1 Planctomycetia bacterium
CTTACACGCAGCAAGTGACGGCTCACATCATCCTGTTAGGTGTTGGCGCGGTATTTTGTTTGCTCGTGGCCCGCTGCGAAGCAATCCGGATTGTTTCTCAGCGCGCGGGAGTCGGAATCGGAACGTGCGCTGGGTTCGGATACTGCCTCGATGGAGCGCTCGGCCCAGCTCTGCTGATCTGTAGCCTCGCGTACTGCTTGCTCCGAGGCGGTTGGCGAGTGGCCGTGGTGTGCGCGGTGCTGGCGGCTCCGTGGGTGATTGCTCATCATGGTGTGCTCTACGCGGTTACGGGCAATCCGCTCTCGCCGGCATCCGATCCGAAGAACTGGGACTGGCCCAACAGTCCGTTCTCCCAAGCCAACCTCACGGGCAACGAGATCAAGCATAACACCACCGGGGCCATCGATTACGCCTGGCAGATGACCTTCGGCCCGCGCGGGTTCATCACCCACAACTTACCTCTGCTGCTTGCGCTCGCGGCGGTCGCGTTTCTGCTCGTGCGCTCGCGCGGGGATTGGGTCGCGATAGCGGTTGCGTGTGGGTGGGTCGTGATCGGGGCCACGCCGTATGTGCTGGGTTCGGACAACCTCTCTGGCGTATGCCTTTCGATCCGGTGGTTCGTTCCCTTTCTGGCTCCGGGATTCTGGCTGATTGGATTGCTCCTGCGTCGCGCTCCGATCTGCGCGGTTGACCTCGCCTGGCTGAGCGCGGGTGGTCTGGCGCTGAGTTATTACATGCTCAAAGCCGGCCCGTGGGAACCGGGCGCAGTGAAGCGGCTGGCCCTGATCTGGACAATCACGCTCGTCGGCTGGGGCGTGGTGGGTGTTCTTGCGCGGGGTAAGCGCGTGGGGCCTGTCACATCCGAGAAGCCGGCCGCGAGTTCTGCCTGAGCGCCAAACTGGTGCCGTTGGCGTGTTGCCTGTGACCTCGTACTGGGTGCAGGAAGAGATATTGGCGTTGTGGAGGTTTGACCCAGCCGGCTGGGTGAATCGCCCCCAACGCCAGAATCCATTACCACACCCAAGTGACTTACCGGCCTTGCAACCGGACAGCCCGCGTCGAACAATAGAGAAGTCTCCTAGTAACTGGGTTGCGCTCATCGGAAACGCTGCCTCTCCGCGCGCCCCCAGACCAGACGAGAGGAACTTATGAACTCCTACGCTTCGCTGTGTGACGACTTTGGAGTATCCACCTATGTCCACGGCAAGCTCGAAATGCCGACCAACCGCGAAACGGTTCTGCACTTTTTTGAAGCCGTGCAGAAGTCGTTTCCGAAGATGACGGAATTTGAAAAGCGTAACGAAAACGACTACATGCTCGAAGAGGATCGCGAGTCCGGCAGCTATCGGTGGACCTCCATCGACTCGCGCCGACTCTGCGCCGGCTTCGTTAACCCACCGAGCCTCGATGACGCGGATGGGCATAACGAGCGCATCCTCGAACTCGCTCCGTATCACCTGGACATCAGCGGAATGCAAACCGAGTCGATGGACGTGCTCTACTACTTCGACTTTCTCTACCAGGGGAATCACGACGAGGTGGTTGCCGAAGCTCTTGCGGCCGGGACGCCGCTCGAAGGGCTGACTCAGGTGCCCGCGGCCCGCGTGTTGCACTATCAGCCAACGCTCATGCTGGCGCTTGATGACGGCTGTCAGCTTCAGTGCCGCCTGAGTATCGAGACACGCACCAACGCCTATCAAGTGCGGACCGGCAGTTTCCCCGAAGCGCCGATCACGGTTTACTTCACCGTGCGTCAGTTCTGGGGGAAGCAACCGTTCAAGACGTTCGTGGAGTCCTACCACAACCAGCGCCGAGTGCTCGACGAACTCGTTGGCACCTACGTCGTTCCTCAGATTATCACCCCGCTGGCCAAGGCGATTGGCGCCAAGCAGTGACGAGCCGTTCGCGAAGCCTCTTCATTCCGCCCGCGCGTTCGGCTCTCGCAATCGGCAACCCATCGCCGTCCAACTCCTGAATCCTCGCCCTCAGCGGGGCTTCAGGAGTTAGCTTTGCGCGATTCATCGAAGTATTGCCAGGTGCTCAGAGCCATCGGTTGACCCCGCTCGTTCAGATACGGCCCCCCCTCCTCGTTCCCGGTCTTGCGCGAGAGGAGGAAATCGCACTGAAGCGCGATGCCGAACACGATGACAGCCAGCCCGATACCCACTAACAGAAGGGTCACCCCCAACTTGCCGGCCGTGTCGTAGAGATCCGTGATGAACGCGGGAAGTTGACTCACCTGCGCGTCGGTCATTCGATCGAGCGCGACATTCATCGCGGTGGCCGCAACGATCAGCGCAATCCCGGCGACGAACGTTATCCGGCCGATCAATCCGAGTTGTTTGGACATGGCAGTTCCGCCGCAGCGGTCCATTCGGAGGGGCGATGGGCGAGGAGCGGGCGAAGTGGCGAATACCGAGTATCTACGCCATCCACCGGAAAAGGACGGACGATTTTCCTAAACTGTTGGGAATCCTTCCTGTACGGCACGAGAAGGGTTTCTCTCTGACCCAAAATCTTTCTGCCTCGCACGAGTTACTCAACACCTAACATGAATTCCGACTCTTCACCCTCTCTCTCCACCTTCGCGCGCGGGCTGTCAACCGAAACCGCATTCGACGTATTGGCTGTCGCCAAGAAACTTCAGGCTGCCGGCAAGGATGTGATCGCGCTCCAGATCGGTGATTCGCCCTTCCCGACAACCGCAAGCGCGATCAAGGCCGCACACGCCGCGATAGACGCGGGCCAAACGCATTACTGCCCGTCGATGGGCGTGCAGGAGTTCCGCGAAACAATCGCGAAGACTGTGAACTCAGAGTTTGGCATCCCCGCGACCGCGGAGAATGTCGTGGTGGGGCCGGGTGCGAAGGTCTTCGAGACTTACTTCTGCGAAGCATTCCTCGAACCGGGCGACTCGGTCCTGGTGTTCCAGCCCGCGTTCCCCACTTACGAACCGAACATCCTTCGCCGAGGAGCGAAGCCCGTCTA
>JAKEEV010000115.1 GCA_022616395.1 Planctomycetia bacterium
CAAGTGTCTCTGTGGCGCTCTTGACGCTCCTGGCGCCCTTGGTCATTCCCTGACCACTTCCGCTCGCCTGGAACGCCAATCACCAGTCGCCAGACACAGCCTAATCCTCCCACGACTGCCGCTCGGAGCAGATTCCCGCCGCCAGCACCCACCAGCAACGAGAAGTTGAAGCGCGCTCAGGAAAGCAACCCCTGTCCCAGCCCCGCATCCCATATCGATAGACTTGCCACGCACTCGGCGGGGGAGGGTCAAGGTCTTCTTCTTCGTAGATCGGCAAGCGACACCTCGCCACTCACTCCGCGGGAGTCACGCCCAGCACGATGACGAAGTTGGCAGCGCGTTCGCCGAGCTTCGATTCCTTGAGCTTGGCGAAATCCACCGTGATCGCCGCCTTCTGCTTGGCGTCCTTCACGCCGTTCCAGATGAAGTCCTTCGGATTGCCCGGATCATCCTTCACGTAGAGTTGCGTCGTCAAGAGTTCCTTGCGGCCCTTCTTGATCTTGAAGTGAATGTGCGGCGTGCGACCCGGATACGGCACTGGCTTGATCGTGCGGAAGTAGTATTCGCCACTCTTGCCGGTAACGAACCGCCCGAAGCCCTGGAAGTTCTTGTCCTGCTTGTCCTTCTTCTTGCCGCTGTCGTCGGTGTGCAGGTAGACGCCCTTCGCGTCGCACTGCCAGATTTCGACCACCGCGTTGTTCACCGGGTTGCCCTTGGCGTCGAGAACTTTGCCGGTCAGGTGCGTGATTTCGCCGACGCCTGGCGTGAGGTTGTCGTTGATAACAATCAGGTCGTTATCGGTGTCGAGCGGCAGCTTGTTGGGATAGAACGGCCCTTCGGTCTGGGCGGGCGTCTTGGTCAGTTCGTCCGCCATGCGACCCTTGACTGTCCAGAACGGCAATGCGTGTGAGGCGATGATCCCCGCGGCTGATGCGATGAACAACCGGCGGTCGGGAATGTGCAACGGGCTACTCATCGAAAGCTCCTGTGTGAATGGGAACCGAGATGTGACGAGCGATTACCATGTTCGCTAACTGTCCGGCAGTTTACCCGCTCCTTCATGAGCAGGAAAGGAGAAGCAGTCAGTTCGAGAAACGGAATTCATGCGCGTTTCGCGACTCTCATCTCTTCATTCCCGCAACTGGCGCGAATTGATCCGCAAAAGCTCAGTTCATGACTCGCGAACTCCGAAGAAGGCGCGCGAGATGGCGACAACCAGCCCCAACCCGATCAGTCCGAGATTCTTGAACATCTGGAGGTTGCCCACATCGTCGTCTCTTGCCATCAGCCACACCATCAGAGCACCGAACACGGTGAGAAAATACACGGCGGTGTAAGCCAGCGCGATCCACGCTCGCCGGTCCCACGGCTCTCCGGCCACACCAAAGGCGCGGCTGAGCCTGTTGGTATTCGCCGGGTCCGGTGTCGGCGTCAACTGTTGACCGAACAGGAACGCGACCACTCCGCCAACCAGCCCGGCGAGCGTGGTCGCGACCGTGCTGTAGTCGTCGCTCGGCTTCTGGAAGCATTCAGGCAAGCCCCACTTTTTCGCGATCGGCACCCAGTACATCACGGCGAACGCGATCAGGCAACCGAACGCAATCGACCCGGCCAGGAACTCCCGCAACTTCGGTGGCATCGGGCGACCCTCCGTTTGAGTGAACCTATTTCTTGGCCGCGAGGTATTCGGCCAGCGAGAGGATTTGATCTTCGGTCAGCGTGTCGCCGAAGGCGGGCATCTTGGCGTTCTGGCGCTTGCTCTTGGGATCGCGAATGTAGTCCGCGATCCAGCCGGCGTTGTAGCCCGCTTTGCCGCCGATCTTGGAGATGTCCGGCCCCTTCGCTCCTCCTCGATCCGGCCCGCCGGGTTCGCCTGGCTGCGCGTGACACTTCGCGCAGTGTTGGCTGTACAACCCCTCTGGACCGGACGCGACTGACTCTCCGGACTTGTTGCACCCCGCAACGGCGCAGAACAGCACCACAAATGCGTACGCGACCACCAAGCGAAGTGCCATGATGAATTCCCTCGTCAACTGTAACAAGTGACACGATAGTACGCGGAGAAAGTAGGCACACGGAAGGGAAACCTTCGCCGGGAACAGGAGATAGGAACATTCACGAAAAATTTACAGACGAACGATGGACAATCGCGACCGAGCGGTTTACCCTGTGATGAGTTTGGGAGTTGGTTTGTCACTTCGCCCATCCTCAAGTCACGCAGCAGGAGGACGTATGTTCAAGTTCCGGCGGAAGCAACACACAGTCAAACATTCGCCCCCCCTCAGAATAATCCTCGGCGCACTGTCTTGCGCGTCGAGCAGGTGGAAGACCGCGTCGTGCCTGCCGGCGATCTCACCCTCGAAGTCACAATCCTCACTGATGTGGTAGACGCAGGCGATGGCGAACTCTCGCTGCGCGAGGCGCTCACCGAAACGAACGGGACTGTTCCGTCCACCTTCCACACTATTTACTTCAACTCGTCTCTTGCGGGTGGCACGCTCACACTCAGCACCGCCGACGAATACCGCCAACTCGAAATCAGGAAGGATACCATCATCGACGGTCCGGCGAGCAAAATCACCATTCAACACGACTCAACCTCTGCGACCAAGCACCGCCTGTTCGAGATCAAGGACGATGCCACCGCCGATCTGAGGGATTTGAACCTGCGCCACGGGTCTGTGGTGGGATCGGGCGGAGGATTGTTCGTGAACGACAGCGCTCTGTTGCTGACGAATTGCGATGTCAGCAACAACACCGCGACCGCTAGCGGAGGCGGGATTTCCGTCATCGGCAGTAGCGCCTCACTCATGACCTCCCATGACTGCGACATCCACGAGAACGGGGCCGGCAGCGGTGGGGCTGGCATCTACGCTGGGAGCGAGACCAATATCATCCTGGACGACACGAAGGTGCGGTTAAACCTCTCTGGCGGCAACGGTGGCGGGCTATTTGTACTGGGTAATGCGACCCTGATTGGAGCCGAGGTGTACAGTAATACTGCTCAAACGCTGGGAGGCGGGATCTTCGCCAGTCCAGGTGCCACCGGGACGCTGAGGCTGGAGGGCGGAACGGAGATCCACGGCAACCAACTCCTCAACCTCAACCCGGCGCTGCGCAAGGGCGGGGGCATCTATCTGAACACCGGAACGGTCTCCTTCGGGGGCGAGGACGACACCATCTACATCTATGACAACAGCGCGACGACCGGCGACGGCATGTACCGCGCGAATGGCACGACCGTGGTGGGCCAAGACTACGTCGAGTACACCAACGATGAACAATACGACGAACCCCCGCCCTGATCCGCTTACGGCATTTCCCGCGAGCGCAGTCCGAATTGCCGCGCTCGCGGACAACCAATTCGTCCGTTCTCTGGGGAGCGACCATGAATCACGTGATGATCTGCCTGTTGGTTGTCGCGAGTGGCTGCGCTGCGCTTGCGGTAGGTATTGCCCCTTGCCTTGCCAGTGAACCATCGGACTCTGAGGTTCAAGACCGTGTGGTTGAAGCCGCGGCAGCCATCCGCGCAAATATCGCAGTCGCCACGATGGTGCGCGGTGTGGAATTCGCCAAGCGCGGCGATGTGGATCTGTTCGTTGCGTCCACGGTCACCTGGGATTTAAAGGCAAACGACCACCGCCTCTGGGAGCCACCGTTCGTGTTGGGGAAAACAGCAGTCGAGAAGGCCGACATGACGGGAGAGCACGAGCCGCGCGGTAATCCCATCTTGTGTCGAGAGTTTGCACAGTATCGGAAGAACGACCACCCGATTTACGTTCGCACGGATGTGGTGTACTGCCGTCGGGACAAGGACGAGGCGGGCAAACCCATCGTCGTCTATGGTGTGGCAATCATGGCTGCGGGTGTGGATGACCCACAGTCGTTTTCAAGAAGCCTCGTCGTCTCGCGCGGCCCAGTCAGTGCGAAGGTGGTGATCGACGCGTCGCTGGTCCTCGCCACTGGTGATGTCACGGTTGGAGACGGCATGCACAATTCCGTCATCATCTGTGATGGGAATGTGGTGGTCACGAGGAATACGAGCAACTCCCTGATCATTGCTCGCGGTCGGGTGACCATCAAAGGGAAGGTCTGGTCGGGGACACTGATCGCTGGCGAGAGAGTAGTCACTGGTGAGGTTGTGGTTCCGCTCGACCCGGTTGCGGCGATGCAGAACAGGTTGGTCATCGAGGAGAAGAAACCCAACCCGCTGGGCTTTATCACGTTCTTTGAACTCTCACGAATCGGGCTGGAAGTGAAGGTCGCAGAGGGCGCGGTGAAGGTTGCGGCAGTCACAGCCGGGAAGCCTTGCGAGAAGGCCGGGGTGAAGGTGGGCGACGCGATCCTGGAAGTGAATGGCAAGAAGCCTCTCGATGCCGAATCACTCAGGAGGCTTCTGCGCGACAACTTGGCTATCGGAGACGCAACCATCAAACTCAAGCGCGGCGACAAGACCGAAACCGTCAAGGTTGCGTTGCCGGAGTGACAATCGGAGCCGCGACCGTCAGGGAGCGATTCTTAAAGAGCGCTCCCTGACGGTCGCGGCTCCGATTAAGAAACCGTCGCGACGCTTCCGGCTCCGATGGCGGTCACTTCCCGTCACTTCATGAACAGCATCTCGCGATAGGTGGGCAGGGGCCAGAGGTCGTCGGCGACCATTGTTTCGAGCTTGTCGCCAAGCGTTCGCAACTCGACCATCTTCGGCAACACCGTGTCGCGGACGGTCTTCGCATCCGTGTAGGGTTCACCTGAGTGCTTGTGGTTGGCCGCGTGATCCAGTTCGGTCGTCACTGCCTGGAACTTGCTAATCGTCGTGGTCAGCTCTCGCAAATGTTCGAGCTGCGCTCCGGCATCCACACCGGCGGACTTCGTCGCGTTCACCGCGCTTGCCACCTGACCCTGATACCGGACCGCCGCGGGAAGGATCATCGTTTTCGCGATGTGGACCATCATGTTCGCCTCGATGGTCACTTCCCTCGCGTACTTCTCGGCGAAGATGTTGTACCGGCTGTGCAGTTCGCGTTCGGTATACACGCGATACTTGGAGAACAACTCCACTGTGTCCTTGCGGATAATCACCGGAATCGCGTCCACCGTGTTCTTCATGTTCGGCAATCCGCGGCGTTCGGCTTCCTTGTGCCAGTCGTCGGAGTAGTTGTCGCCGTGGAAGAGGATCTTCTTCGACTCCTTGTAGATGGCGGGCAGCAAGTCCTGAATCGCCTTGTTAAGCGGCTTGCCTTTGGAAGCATCAGCCTCCAACTGACTCGCGATGAAGTCGAGCGACTCCGCGACGATGGTATTGAGCACCGTGTTCGGCCCCGCGATGCTGAAGCTTGAGCCGACCGCGCGGAACTCGAACTTGTTGCCCGTGAACGCGAACGGAGAAGTGCGGTTACGGTCGCCCGCGTCTCGTGGAAGTTTGGGAAGCACGGTTACTCCCAGTTCCATCGTGCCGCCAGGAAGCGTCTTCTCCGGCTTGCCCTTCTCCAGTTGGTTCATGATGTCCTGGAGTTGTTCGCCGAGGAAAATCGAGATGATCGCGGGCGGGGCTTCGTTGGCGCCGAGCCGGTGATCGTTCCCAGCGCTAGCGACACTCACACGCAACAACTCCGGATACTTCGCGACCGCTCGAATGACCGCGACGCAGAACACGAGGAACTGCATGTTCTCGTGTGGGGTCTCTCCAGGGTTCAGAAGATTCTCGCCGGTGTCGGTCGCCATGCTCCAGTTGTTGTGCTTTCCGCTGCCGTTGATCCCGGCGAACGGCTTCTCGTGAAGAAGACACACCAGCCCGTATTTGTCGGCGGTGCGCCTCATGATGTCCATGCAGAGTTGGTTGTGGTCGGTCGCGAGGTTCGAGTCTTCGTAGATCGGAGCGATTTCGTACTGACTCGGAGCGACTTCGTTGTGTCGAGTCTTCACCGGAATGCCCAGCTTGAACATTTCGGCCTCGCACTCGGCCATACACGCCAGCACGCGCTCGGGAATGGTGCCGAAGTATTGATCTTCGAGTTCCTGACCCTTCGGAGGCTTCGCGCCGAAGAGAGTTCGACCACAGTTGAGCAAATCCGGCCGAGCGTACATGAAGTTCTTGTCGATCAGGAAGTATTCCTGCTCCGGCCCGACGGTCGTGAACACCTTCACCGCGTCTTGATTTCCAAACAGCCGCAGAATGCGCAGAGCCTGGTGACTGAGTGCTTCCATACTGCGAAGCAGTGGCGTCTTCTTGTCAAGTGCTTCTCCCGTCCACGACACGAACACGGTGGGAATCACCAGCGTCGCGCCGTTGGGCGATTCACGAATGTACGCGGGCGAAGTCGGATCCCAGCCGGTGTATCCGCGTGCTTCAAACGTCGCTCGAATGCCACCCGACGGGAAGCTGCTCGCGTCCGGTTCACCTTTGATCAACTCCTTGCCGCTAAACTCCGCGACCGCTGTGCCAGTGCCGGTTGGGGAAAGGAAGCTGTCGTGTTTCTCGGCCGTTAGCCCGGTCATGGGCTGGAACAGGTGCGTGAAGTGAGTGGCTCCGTGTTCGATGGCCCAATCCTTCATCGCGCTGGCGACCGCGTCGGCAACGGCGGGGTCGGTAAGTTGCGCGCCCTGCTTGATTGTCTTTTGCAGTGCTTTGAAGACTGGCTTGGGCAAACGGGCTTTCTGAACCTCTTCGCTGAACACCAACACACCGAAGAGGTCTTTGAGGTGGTCGGTGCGGAAGTCGATCTGGTTGAGGTCGTATTCGGTGGTGGCAATCGCTTGGATGGCTTTCTGCCGGGCAGTGGACATGGGAGCGGCTCCTGTTTTCGGTGTGCGGGACAAATATCGCGAGACGCAGCCGCAAACACAAGCCCGGCGCATTCAACGGCGCCTGAGGAGCGGTTGGGCTGGTCAAGGAGAGGATGATGAAGTTATAAGTCTCATTCGATTTCAGGCAAGAAGCCGGCGGGGTTGGCGAACGCGAAGCGTCGGCAACGCGATGGATTTATCGGAAGACTCTGGCGCGAATTCTGCCGTTCGCCAGCGCCGAACAGGATGTACCATGCGGACAATCGCGGTAATCAACCAGAAGGGCGGAGTCGGCAAGACGACTACCACCGTGAATCTCGCCGCGGCTTTGGCTCTGGCGGGCAAGCGCGTCTGCGTGCTCGATCTCGACCCGCAAGCACACGCCAGCACGCACCTGGGCGTTGAACCCGACGGCACACTCCCTTCGCTCTACGATGTGCTTGTTTCCAACAAGCCGCTGGCTGATGTGCGCCGATCCGTGAGCGACAACCTCTGGCTGGTGCCTTCAGACATCAACCTCGCGGCGGCGGAAGTGGAACTGGCGGGCATCGTTGGCCGCGAAGTGATTCTGCGCGAAGCAATGGCTCAGGATCAGGGACGGTTCGACTTCATCCTGATGGATTGCGGGCCCTCGCTCGGCGTTCTCACGCTCAACGCGCTGGCGGCCGCGGACGAAGTGTTCATTCCGCTTCAACCGCATTTCCTCGCGCTACACGGACTCTCGAAGCTGCTGGAAACGACGGCGCTCGTCTCTCGGCGCATCAATCCGAAGCTCACCGTGACCGGCGTAATAGTCTGCCTCTATGACGCAGCCACGAAGCTCGCTCAGGAAGTGGTGCGCGATCTCGTGGCGTTCCTGGAACGCAGTCGTGGGGCAAATGTGCCGTGGGCGAAGGCTCGCGTCTTCGACACCAAGATTCGGCGGAACATCAAGCTCGCGGAGTGCCCAAGTTTTGGCAAAAGTGTGTTCGCCTATGCTCCGAAAAGCTCAGGCGCTTCAGACTACGCCGCGCTTGCCAACGACGTGCTTGGTGCAAGTGTGATTGGACCCGTCAAGCTGACAGTGGAATCCCCGCAGCGCCAGACGACCCTCGAGCCGGCAGTGGGCTGAGGATCAGCTCAGAGCCGGTTCCCCGACTGGCCCGTTTGCCGATTCCGTCTCGCGATTGGTGCGTGTCAGGATTGCCGCGAGGTAGAGCACGGCAACGATCAAGAGCAGCGCCTTGATTCCCGTCACGAACGTCACCGACTGCAATAACCCGCCAACGAGCGCTCCGATTAGGTTTGCTCCCAGAGCCGCGTCCTTGCGCTCGGCTGCAGCAAACGAGCGGATGAACACGATCCCGCTGAAGAGCATTGGCAGGCTGGTGAGCAACCCCACCACGGTCGCCTTCGCCGCATACGGGAGGAACGCGAATCGGGAGAGGTCGAGGAAGTACAGCCCGATACAGGAGAACACCAGGAGTGCGTAAACCGGCTTCAGCGGCAGTTGGGGGAACCGGGCCGCGATCAGGTTGGCCAGCAGAATCATCACCATCACGCCGGAGATGATGACCGCATTCACCACCCATGTATTGCCCAGCACCACGGCTGCCTTGCTGATGTTCTGCACTTCCAGCAGCATGAACCCAGCGCCGAGGAAGAAGAAGTGCCAGCCATCGCGACCCCAACCGCCGGCTGCGGAGGACTTGCCAATCACGCGGCGGCCAAAGGCATACAGCCCGATGAGCAGCACCCCAAGCAGGAAGTACAGCACGGGGATGGATGGCTTCTCCAGATACAGATACGGCCAGTCGTCGGTCGTCGCGCGCGTGCTTCCGGTCAGGTGAATCGGACGAGTCGCCTGCCACTGCTTCACCAGTTCGGCGAGTTTCGGATCGGCCGCGATCCGGGCTTCGACCGCCTCGCGGCTGTCTCCCATCACGAACAGCACTCCGCCCCACCCATACGAGTTGTTCGGCACGCGGAAAACCACCGGCTCGTGCCCAAACGCTTGTCGCAAAACCAGCGCCATGCGGTCGGCGATGTAGGGCTTGGCGACCTCGAAGCTGAGGACCGCGATCCCGCCCGGCTTGAGCAGAGATCGCACCTGATTGATGCTCTCCTGCGTGTAGACGTAGTGGTCGAGCCGGGCGTTGGTCATCGCGGTCGTCGTGTGCGAGTCGAGCAGGCCAAACGCGATCAGGTCGAACTGCTCGGTGCTGGTGGCGAAGTAACTGCGCGCATCGTCATTAATCACCACGCAGCGCGGATCGTCGTAGGGCTTCTCCGGGTGGAACCGCTTGCCGAGTTCGATGATGCCAGGGTCGATCTCGACAGCCACGACGCGGGCAGCTCCGTTGCGGAGCATCCCGGCGGCGTCGTTGCCGCTGCCAGCCCCGACGACGAGTACCTGTTGAGCTTGCGGATGCAACTTCATCGGGATGTCGTACTGCGAATAGCCTCGCTGAGCCGGATCGAATCGCACCGGGTCGGCCGCGACCACTTCCGGCCGCAAATCCACCGTCGCCTGGTAGCCGGTGTTATTCACGCCGATGAACGTTCGCCCCGGCTCTGGTTTCGCGCCCGCACGTTTGCCGCGCAAGCGGTCGCCTTCGGGTGACTCATTGGCCCCCACACTCCCCAGGTCGCGCACGCTCAACTTCTGGTACGGGGTCCACCGGACTTCCTGGAAGCCGATCTCGATCCCCGCGAGAATCCCAAGGCCAAGGATTGTGGTCAGAAACACCCCGTCCCACACCTTCGACTTGCCTCCGCTGCCCACAAGCGGGATAACCGCGACCACGAACCCCAAGAACCACAACACCGGCGGCAGATACAGCGCGCTGGCCAGCACAAACAGCCAGATGCCGACCAGACTGCCGAAGACATTCACCGAGTACGCGGCGATTGTGTTCGGATGGTCCGACATGAGCCGCCCGAGCAATCGCCCGATCGGCACAAAGATTTGCCACAACAACACCATCAACCCAAACGTCAGGATCGCCCCAACCACCGGAGCGACGATTGAGTCCGAGGTACGCTCAACCCCGGTCCAGATGAGCAAGTCTGACACCCCGGCCAGTAGGCCGCTGATGTCTCCCAGAACGATCCGCGAAGTGGGTATCGCAAGAAGAGCCACGAGTATCGTCAGAGGAACCAGGACATCGCGCAGAGCAAACGCCCGTCTGCTGTCCCAGCAACCCATCCCCAGGCCGAGGAAACAGACAACCAGCACGGTATTCTGTAGATACGCGAAGATGCGAATTTCGGTACTCACCCAGCGGATCAGCATCAGTTCGAGGAACAAACCCACGACACTGATGAGGAACAGGGCGAGTGTCCGCCGGTCGGTCAGGAAGCGGTCGGAATGATTGACCGGTGCAAGGGCAACTCCCCCGGCGGGAGGTGGAGTGGTGGTCAGCGCGGGGGCTTCGACCACGCTGGACGTGGGCGTGGCGGTGGCATTGGTCATGAAATGAACCTTCTCGAAGGCGGCAAGTCAGGAGCGGGGCGACGCGGCTGCTTCAGTCGCCGGAGGCCCGCGACACGACGACAGACGCCAAAAACGTAGAACACGGATTCCGCCCCGGCGCGAGAAACCGCGGCCCGCCTATACTGACTTCATGCTGCGTATCTCCATCGCCAACCCTTACGAATACCCACTGGAGTTTCAGAAACTCAAGGACGCCGCACGCGCTGTCCTCGAAGGCGAGGGCGTGAAGGCGTGCGAGGTGACGCTGGCGTTCGTCGATAACGCCCACATTCACCGCCTCAACAAGCAGTTCCTCAATCACGACGAACCCACCGACGTGCTCACCTTCCCCTACAGCGATTCACGCGCGAAAACGCTCGAAGGCGAAGTTGTGATCGGCTACGAGGTCGCGAAGGAGTACGCCACGGACCGCAACCACGACGTGAACCTGGAACTGGCGCTCTACGTCATCCACGGTTGCCTGCACCTGTGCGGTTACAGCGACTCCGACACCCCCGGCGAACGCGAAATGCGCGCAAAAGAACGCCACTATCTGACGAGGCTGGGCTTACCGGA
>JAKEEV010000892.1 GCA_022616395.1 Planctomycetia bacterium
CCCAAAATACGGCTGTTCACGACGAAGGAAAAACTCAAACTGCACGACACGCTCCTCGACTTGGCTGCTTAAAGTCCTTCACGGCGTTGCCCGGAGGGGCGTGAGATGGTAGACTCGGGGTGAAGCAACGAAGACGAAGAACCCCCTGGTCGGCATCGAAGAGAAATCGAAGCCCCGGAGGGGCGACAGAATCTCACGCAAAGAGTTCCGTCGCCCCTCCGGGGCTTCATTCTTTTTTCGCATCAGTCCAGGGGTTGCGCTTCGCTGCGCTCGCTCACCCCTGGCTACACTCCCGCGCCCCTCCGGGGCTTCAGAGTCACCACGGGCAGGTACTTCGCAAACGGTTTCACTTCGGAGCGGCGTTACGGCTGGCGTACCGGTACGTTGAGATCTGGAGCGAAGGTTCCGGCTGGTGTGAGGCCGGGTGTGGGACGAATCGCGGGTACGTCGGAGACGCGGGCGGGGCGCTGAGCTTCTGTGGGAATCTCAAAACCGTTGGCGTCCGTCGGAACGTTCGGCCGGGGGTGATTGACATCGGAAATGAAGGGCGTAATCGCCAGCGTTCGCATTCGCTTTACCACCTCATCGCCGAAGTCAGCGACCGCTTTCCCCTTCGCCTGAGCCACCGCGTCCTTCTCCTCGATCACGAACGTTGGCCGCATGATCTTCCCCACGCCTTCGGTTTGCACGCCCGTGTAGATGTAGCCGTTGTCCACATCAAGCAGCAGACCTTCCATCATGAACAGCGCATCCACGTGGCTACCGGGCACGACATAGCCGCCGACGACCGTCAGGTTGAAAGCTGAGGCGAAGTTCTTGTAGCTATCGACCTGAGAAGCTCCGTGAATCACGAAGAGCACATCGGCACCGCACTGAGCCGCGGCGAGCCGCAATTCCTTCACTTCGCCCTTGCCCGCGAGCATTTCCGGAAGCGGGAACACTTCCGTCGCGATTCCTTCCTCTTTGAGGGTCGCGGCCCATTTCTCCAACGCGGCCTTGTCTTCGGGAGTCCAGCGCCAGTCGCGGTCGTTGGAAGGCTTCAAGTAAACCGCGATCCGGCACGGCAACTGAAGCTGAGGCTTCAGCCCGCGGGCCTCCGCGATGGCCGCGTCTGGCGATTGAAGCGAGGGGTCGTTGAGCCGCTCTCGGAGCGCGTCGCGGTTGAAGCCGTGAGCGCAACCACACAGCAGAACGGGCACGAGAAACAGCAAACGCTTCAACGAAAACACGGCGACCTCCGCGGTTCGCGGTATTTGGGATCTTTGCTTGTAAAGATTGCGTGGTGCGTCCGGCGGAATAGCGGAGGGGCCGCGATGCGGTCAAGGCCAAGCAGCAAACAGAGCGCTACGAATTGCAGAGGAGATGAAGGAATGAGGTGTTTTGGTATTTACCCCGAAGGGTCAGGGCTTTCAGGGTGTC
>JAKEEV010000893.1 GCA_022616395.1 Planctomycetia bacterium
CGGCGCAGTCGATATTCCAGTTCAAATGGCTCGCGTGAGACAAATGCGTTGGAGTAGGCCGAGAGGTAGCGGTCCCGGTCGGAGGGGTGGATGTCCGCGATCCACCCATCTCCGAGTTCCTCGTCGAGCGTCCGACCGGTGAACTCCAGCCAGGTCTTGTTGAAGTACGACCGTTGTTCGCTGAGTTCGGTGAGCCAGATGAGGGCAGGGACGCTGTTGGCCATGCTTCGGAAGCGCGCTTCGCTCTCGCGGATCGCGTCAGCGGCTTCTTTTTGATCGTGAATGTCGGTGGTGACCCCGAACCAAGTTTCGATTGCGCCCGATGAGTCGCGAACGGGAATGGCGCGCGTGATGAACCAGCGGTAGACTCCATCGTGCCGGCGATTGCGAACCTCGATCTCGTACTCGGTCCCGGACGCAAGCGATTCTCTCCACTGCTTGACACAGCGCTCGTAGTCGTCGGGGTGGAGAACTAACTCCGGCCATCCTCGTGCGTTCTCCTCGGCGGTCAGTCCACAGTATTCCAGCCAGCGGTCGTTCACCCAGTTGATTGAGCCATTCGGCGCGGCGGTCCAGAGGATGGACGGAACCGTCTGGGCCATGAGACGAAATCGCGACTCGCTTGCCTGAAGTTCCTTCTGAGCGCTGACGAGTTCACTTTCTCGCTGTCTGAGAGCTGCTTCCACCACTCGCCGACGGATGACCTCCGATTCCAGTTCTTCCTGTCGAGTGACTGCGGCCAAAAGCGCGGACTTGGCCTTCTTCTGCGCGGAGCGCTGAGACTCTCCCAACGCCGCGCAAACCACACCAGAGAAAAAGAACAGCGCAATCGCCAACTGGTTGCCCAACCCTTCCTCGAAAAAGGATGCCCGCGGAGGAACAAACAGGTACGTATATCCGCCAATCCCGATGAGGAGGGTGACCATCGCGGGGTAGAAACCGTACTGCCAGCTCACATACACGACAGCCAGGAGAGCGACGACGAAGATGTGATCGTTCGCGATCAGCGGATCGACCGAAGCTCGAATGAGAATTGCCAGCACAGCCGCGAGAATCGCCACGAGGTACGCTTGCGCGTGAGTTCTGCGAGTCGAGGAAGGAAGCACGCGGTGCATCTTGGTGTCGGCCGCCGACTTGTTCACTTGCGTGACCACGTCCATCACACGCGGAGTCACTTGAATTAGAGCGATGACCGTGATCCACGAAATGAGTGCAGTCAGGGCCTTCATGAAGCCCGCGAACCGGTAGATCGGATATTCAAAAATCAGAGCATCGATCAGGTGAGTGGTTCCGCATGCCAGAATCAAGAGCGCAAAGAGGGTAAAGATCCGGGGGAACGGCAGGTCGCGCCGACGGGTGAAGTAGATCAGCACAAGCGGGATGGAGACATACGCCAGCCAGATCAACAGATCGCTGAACGTGTGCAGCCAGATCAACCCAGGAGTCCAATCTCCGGACATTTTCCGCGGAACAAACCCGCTGGTATCGAACAGACGGGCGAGAGCCTCAAACATGACACACCTTCGCCAACGAACAAGTTCTTGACGTGCCCGCGACCGCAAGCAGTAGAATAGTGAGCAGCAACCCACTACACCGGAATACCGCGCATGGAGACGCCTCCCAATACTGCACCTTCCGTGCCACTTGCTCCCCAGCAGCGTGTCCTCGTGGTCGAGGACTTGGAAGACACGCGGACTTCGCTCCAGGAATTGCTTCAGATGAGCCTGGGGCTGGAAGTTGATACGGCCGAGGATGGAGTCGCCGGGCTGGAGATGTTGCGGACAAAGCCCTATAGCCTCGTTCTCACCGATTTACGCATGCCCAAGCTTGGTGGAATGAAGATGCTCGAGACGATCCACGAGGAGAAGATTCCCGTGACCGTGATCGTCACGACCGGGCACGGAAGCATCAAGGACGCGGTCGAAGCGATGCAGATGGGGGTCTTCGACTTCCTGACCAAGCCGCCCGATCCGCAACACTTGTGTCTGTTGGTTCAGCGCGCTTTGCGCGAGCGTGCGTTGCTTGACGAAGTGGTCGCCCTGCGGCGAGAACTGACCGACCGACACACGTTCCAGAACGTTCTCAGCCGTAGCCCGAAGATGCACGATGTCTTTGAGTTGATTAGCCACATCGCCGACACGACCTCGACGGTCATCATTTGCGGAGAAACCGGAACTGGTAAAGAGCAGGTCGCGCGCGCGATTCACCAGGCATCGGCCACGCAGCGGCCCGGTGCGTTCGTCGCGGTCAACTGTGGAGCGCTGAACGAGAACTTGCTCGAAAGCGAACTCTTCGGCCACGAGAGGGGTTCGTACACCGGAGCGGATCGCAAGCGGATCGGGCGCTTCGAGCTGGCCCACAAGGGAACGCTCTTCCTGGATGAGATCGGCGATGTGCCGATGTCGATGCAGGTGAAGTTGCTGCGCGTGCTTCAGGAACGCCGATTCGAGCGCGTTGGTGGAGCGGATCCGATTGATATTGATGTGCGAGTGATCGCAGCCACTCACCAGGAGATGGAAAAACTGGTCAGCGAGGGGAAATTCCGGGAGGACCTCTATTACCGGCTCAATGTGGTGCGAATCGACTTACCTGCTTTGCGCGAGCGGCCCGAAGACATCCCCGTACTGGTCGGGCACTTCTGCCAGAAGTTTGCCCGGCCCAACCAGAAGCCTCCGACAGTCAGCACCGAGGCGATGGCCATCCTGACTCGCTGTCACTGGCCGGGAAACGTCAGACAGTTGGAGAACGCCATCGAACGCGCCTGCATCACGGCACGCGACGGTGTGATTCGCGCGAAGGATTTGCCCTCGGATGTCGGGAGGAGACCCAGTGGGCAGAAGCACCTCTTCCAGGTGGACTTGTCTCGGTCGTTGCCGGATCAGTTGGCGGAATTGACCGCGGCGTTCGAGGAGAAGTACATCCGGCGTGCTCTGAAGCGCACACGCGGGCATGTTGGGAAGTGCGCGAAGATCACCGGGCTATCTCGCCGAAGCATCACCGACAAGATCGCACAGTACAAGATCGACAAGGGCCAGTTCAAAGGCGAGGAGTGAGGTGGTTTTGGTTTTTACCCCGAAGGGTCAGGGCTTTCAGGGTGTC
>JAKEEV010000116.1 GCA_022616395.1 Planctomycetia bacterium
GAATGGGTTGGGAACGATCTTTGACAACTGAACTGCCGAGCCGGGAGAAACCATAAAGGCCACCCCCTGGCATTATCAAACCCCAGCTTTTCAAGGAGTTGGGGGCCATAAAGGCCACTTCTTTGCAACGCAAAGTGACCAAACCCCATAAATCATGGGAAAAACACCAAGAGGACAAAAGCAGGGGGGTGGGGGGGAGGGGGCGACAAGGGAGACCAACCGCGACATTGGAACTCCGAGATCCGCCGCCACTTGCACACGGATGCACTCCGTTGGGAGCGTGAGGACTACAATTCCGAACCGCCGCGAAGCGGCGTGCTACTCTGATGCCTTCTTCAGAATCTCCGCGAGGCGAGACGCAACGATTTGGTCTTCGCCCTCTTGCAGCGCGAGGACGGAAATCAAAATTCCCCTATCGCCCGTGCCGCCGACGCGGCCAATGCGGATCGGTGGATCGTCCGCAGCGAGTTCGCGTGTGACTTTCTCGCGGGTGATCTTCACCTTCTTCTCGTCCCACGCAATCTGAAGATGCAAAACGTGGTTCGCGATGGCTGGCGTGATGCGTTCGCATTGCACCGTGGGTATTTCCTTCACGGCTTTCTCGATGACGGCAATCCGGCGCTCGAATTCCTTCCGCTCGGCGACTTCATCGAGTTTCACGAATCGTTCCACGGCCGCGAGAAGCGCGATCATGTCTTCCTTGCCGACTTTCATCGCACGCCCGATGGTGCCGCAGTGCGGGTTGGCGTTGAGCTTCGCAGCTTCGATCAAGTCCTTGCGACCCAGAAGCAAGCCCGTGTCGTTCGGTCCGCGCATTGCCTTTCCGCCGCTGATCGCGATCAAGTCGAAGCCCATCTTCGCGTACTCCGCGACGCGCCCAACTGGGGGAACATCGGCCGCCGCGTCGATGAGTGTGGGGATCTTGTGCTTGCGAGCGAGTTCGATCCACTCCTCGCGCCCAATCTTCCCCGCGTCCACCGAGATGTTCATGAAGAACATCATCGCGGTGCGGTCGCTCACGGCCTTCGCGACATCGGACGCGGTCTCCACATCCACGAGCTTCGCGCCGACGCCGGTGAGCTGATTGTCGTAGCAACTGTGGTGAGTCTTCTGAAGGATCACTTCGTTCTTCATGCCCGTTGTGTCGGGGAGCTTCCCCAGGAGCTTCTTGTCTCCGCGAGTCACGCACGCGGCCGTACCGAGGAACAGAGCGCCTGCCGCTCCGGTCGTCACGGATGCGGACTCAACGCCAAGCAACTTCGCGATTCGCGCTCCAACCTTGTCCTGAAGTTCCACAAGATCGACGAAGTGTTTGGAAGCTGCCACCCACGCTGCGACCACCTCCGGAGGCATCACCGAGCCTCCGAGAACGGTCACGGTGCCGGTCGCGTTGATAACGGGCTTGATGCCGAGCGATTCGTACACGTTTGGCCTCGCAACGGGAAGCGGTTCCGCGCCGACCGCGCTGGAAGCAAGCGAACTCGTTGCGGCCAGAGTCGCACCCGCCTGGAGGACTCGCCTGCGAGTCACTTTTCTGCGGCTCGATTCGCTCATGACTTGCTCCGCGCGGTGTCAATGTATCGCTCACTCACGAACCCGATGATACCTCAACACGACACGAAGCAATTCGCGAAAACGATTTGAACAGCGATTCCCTCTTCGCCTCCGTTGGCGGATGTCAGCGAGTTGGCTAATGTGTCGAAGATGGATGACACTTCCC
>JAKEEV010000894.1 GCA_022616395.1 Planctomycetia bacterium
GAACTGGTCGAAATCACGCCGCAGTCGGTGCGAATGCGGAAGCTCTGGCTGAAGGAAAGCGACCGCAAGAAGCAAGCCCGCCAACAGGTGTGAGCGGCGTTATTGCTCACTAGCCCGACGGGTTCATTTTGCTCCGCCGGGCTTTCTCTTCGGACGTTTCTTTGGCTTCGGTGCGAGTGACTGCGGCTCAACTTCAGGAGGTGTTTTGGCAATATCGATCTCACGCCACCAATGCGGAGGTTCGCCTTCCCACATGGGTCCGAACACTTCCGGCGGCACTGGTGTGTCGTCCGTCCAGTTCTGCTCTTTTGCTCGCCGGAGCAATCGAACCAGATCCTGAGTTGGTGTTTCGGTGAACGGGACTTGCTCGCTTTCGACTTCAGGCCCCTTCTCTCGCCAGTGCGGCTCCTCCGCGAGCAATCGACATGCTGTGGATGCTGCTTCGGTGGCACGTTGTGTGATATCGGCGGGATTTCCGCGACTGTGGGCTGCGACATGGGCAGCGTAGGCAGCGTGGGAGAATGGAGCCTCCCCTTGAACGTCTTGAGCCGCGAACAGTGGCCTGTCCGCGATGTCGGATCCCACCTTCGCTTGGCTTGCAAATTCTTCGGCCACTCGGACCGCGTGAGCCAACTTGGCAAACCAGTCCTGGTTGCGTCGACGCTCGGCGAAAAGCGGAAGCACTCGGCGGGCGCACCGTGCGGCGAATGCGACACGTGCCCATCGGGGCAACTTCCCGATTGCTTCCCAAACTGGGGTGAGCGGCCGTTCTGCGTCAGAAGGTGGAGCTTTCCCATCGGCAGGCACATACCCCGCTGTGATTGGTATCCCTTCTTCGGAAAGAGCATCCTGAATGAAAGGGTCATCGGGTTTCATGCGGAAAATCCTCGCTCCGTGAGCCAATGCACGGCGACACCATCAGGATACTCGAAATACACAAGGTCGTGGTACATCGGGTCAGGACCAATCCGGGTCATCCCGCAAGTGTTTGCGTAGAAGCGTGCGGCTTGCGGAAGGGAATGAAGACCCACTCGGCCTGTCGTTGTCCGGCCCGTACTCATCCGCACCGCTTCTGCGATAAGCAGTCTGCCAACTCC
>JAKEEV010000895.1 GCA_022616395.1 Planctomycetia bacterium
CCCTCCGAGCAGTGCGACTGGAATGAACATTACCACTTGCCTGGCTTGACAGGTAACTTCCGCTCATGACACGACCCGCTCTGACCGTCCGACAGGTAATGCAGTCAGAACCGGTAGTGGTGCCGCTCAGTTGCCCACTCCGCGAGGTGATGGACCGGATGAACCACTTGCGCATCGGCGCGGTGATTGTGATCGAGGGTGACGAACTGTGTGGGATTTTCAGCGAACGCGATCTACTTCGGCGCGTGGTTGACGCTGATCCCGGCTGGCGGGTGCGACCGGTGAGCGAGTGGATGACACCCAATCCACACACCATCGCGCCGGATGTCGGTTGGGATGAAGCCGTATCGCTCATGGATCGACTTCGCGTGAGGCATCTGCCGGTGGTGGAAGGGAAGCGCGTGGTGGGAATCATCTCCACGCGAATGCTGATGAATCGACGGACGGAATACCTCAATCGGTTGGTGGAGGAGAACACCCGCGAACTGAAGCAGGCCATGGACGAAGTGATCGCGCGCGATGCGGAGCTGAGATACAATCTGCGAGCTGCCGGCCGATTCCAAACCCGACTGTTGCTTCCCCACTCACCACCCGACTGGCCGGAACTACACTGGGGAGTTCACTACGCACCGCTCGATCATCTCGGTGGTGATTACTACGACATCGCACACCCCGACCCCGACCATCTGGGCTTTCTGATCGCCGACGCCAGCGGACACAGCATTGCCGCGGCAATGGTGGCAATCATGTCGCGCATCGTGTTCACGGAAGTAGCGAGTTCGACACGCTCACCCGGCGTTGTGCTCTCCGAGATGAACGCCCGGCTTCAGGGACTGGCAGACGAGCGGTTTGTCACGGCCTTCTACGGCGTCCTCGACCGCCGAAGCCGGGTGCTCACCTACACAAGCGCAGGCCATCCGTACCCGCTGCGGTTTCTCGCACGCACGGGGGAAGTTCAACGACTCTCCGCGCAGGGATTCATGCTGGGAATCATGCCCGACGAGCAGTACCGGGAGAAATCGGTTGAGCTTGAACCTGGCGACCGGCTCTGCTTCTACACGGATGGTCTGATAGAGGCTCGGAACGAAGTCGGCGAAGGCTACGGAACCGAACGGCTCGAACAGACCTTCGCCGCGCACGGACTAGCAAGCGCTGGGCCCCTCATGGAATGTCTGCTCGCGGCCCAGCGCGAGTTTCGCGGAAGCCAGCTCCTCAGCGACGACGTGACGCTTGTCGTGAGTGAGTTGCGCGCCGGGTAGGTGCCGCTTGCCGAGCGGTACGAATCAGAGCCGCGACCGTCAGGGAGCGCTTCTTCTGTGGACCGCGGCCATCTTGGCCGCTTCTTCAAGAGCGGGCCAGAGGCCTGCGGTCCATGAATAAGACACGCTCCCTCACGGTCGCGGCTCTGATTACGCTCCCTGACGGTCGCGGCTCTGATGAAAGCCCACCGCTCTGCGGCGGGCGCTTGGACAGATTCTTGAAGTGATGCGAAATGACCAACTGTCCCGCCCGGCAGGCGGCACCTACTTAGTCCACCTCACTCTTTCATTGCTTCCAGCACGCGGAACATCGCGAGGTCGGCGGGGTGAATGCCGCGTGGATCAATTCCCCTGCGCTTCGCTTCCGTGAACGCCTTCGCCGCGTCCGCCTTCTTCTGGGGCGTTTGGCTCATTCTTACCACGGCGACGTGGAACCACCGCAGCGCGGTCGGTTCGTACCGAATCGCCTCCGCCAGATCGCGCTCGGCCGCATCATACTCCTTCAGCGTGATGCGGATGCGAGCACGCGTGTCGAGCAAGTCGCCCGTTAACCCGTTCTCGCGGGTTGCGCGGGTCACCAGTTCCAGCGCTTGTTCCGCGGTCTTCGGATCAGCAGCCAGGAGCCACGCCATATTGTTGAGCGCGACCACGTTCCGCGGTTCCGTAGCGAGCACTTTCTGGTAGTGTGTTGTTGCGCCTGCTAGGTCGAGTCGGATCGCCAGGAACTCGGCCTTGTCGAGCAGAAGCGGAATGGCCGTTGGCTCTTCCTTCAGGCAAGCGTCAAGCCACTGTTGCACCAACTCCGCCTGACGATCCGTGACCGCCCCTGCTCGCACGATTGCCAGCCCTGCCGATGCACGCACTCGTGATGGAAGGAATCGCCCAAGCTTTTCAATGCGGTCGAATGCCTCGGTCGCGCGACCATCAGCCGCAAGTACACCCGCCAGGCCGATAATCGCGTCGGGACGAGTGGAAACGAGGCTCGTGAACCGCTCCACGGCCGCGTCCGTCATCTTCCGACCCATTTCAGTTCCACGCACATTCGGCAATCGAGTGAGTGCATCGAGTAACTCGGCGACACGCGCGGATCGAACAAGGTAATCCCCAGCGGACGCATCCGCGGCACGAGCATAGCTCTCGGCGACCGCAAGCCCGTGCTCAGGTCGGCCCGCCTTGCACTCGAACCTCGCAACAGCGGCAACGGCTCGGAAGTCGCCTCCGTGCTTGTGCATCAGCTTATCCGCAAACGTCCTCGCGGCGGCGAAGTTCCCATCTTCTACCAACTCTTCCAGAGCGGCCGTCAGGTAGAACACGTTCTCCGGGCTTTCGTTGAGCAACAGTTGGAGGCACCGTCTACTTTCGAGGCGATCATTGGCGGCTCGGTAAAGTTGCGAGAGAGCAAACAAGTCGTTTGGAGCGTTCCCTATCTTGTGAGCTGCTTCGAGAGCCACAATCGCCTTCTTGAGAACCGCGATCCGGTCAACTCCTTCGAGGTATCGCGCAAGGGTCGTCAGCACGCTGGCGGTTGCGCGCAGCTCATCCACCGTGGTTGAACCGTCTGTGGTCACATCGCGAAGCAGAACCATCGCGCGAACGCGGTCGTCGGGCTTGCCTCCGATGGCATAGATCATCGACAGATTCCGGCGTGCCCAGTTCGCATCCGCGGGCGTGATGTCTTTCTCCGCGAGGAACGCATCGAGCACCTTTGCGGCCTCCGTTGGTTGCGAGCGAGACAGTTTCACCGACAGGCGGGCTTGAGCCAGCGCCCGCTTCTCGTCAGGTGTGGTCGCGGATGGAATATAGGTACTCCCGGCCGCGGTATCGCAATAGACAGCGACAAGTGCCGCATAAGCGGGAACGCGGAACTTCCCCTTGGCGGCGCTGATGAGTTCTTCGCCAGCGCTTGCGTTCTCCTTCGACACGAAGATCGCCTTGCGGAGCCAGTCGTCGGGGGTTGTTCCCGGTCGGTTGATGGCGTCGTCGAGAAGCGTGAGCGCTTCGGGTTGCTTGAGGCGCACCGCAGTCTCGGCCATCCACCCCAACCCGCCTGGCTCGCGTTCCACCAGCGGCCGACAACGCGCCAGCATCCCCGGCACAACGGCCGGAGGGACTTTCCTCAAAACGTGACCCACCAGTCTGCGGAACGGCTCGCCCGCCCAGCGCGGATCACTTGCCAACTGAACCAGGAGTTGCCCAGCGCGCTCGGTTGCGCCCGTGCGTGCCAGATGCACGAGCAGAGCTTCCGCGGATTCGTAGCGCGTTGGTTCCAGGAGAAACGCGCGTTCGGTGAGACTGGCGGCAGTCGATTCATCACCTGTCAGTCGCTTGAGGCGAGCCAGAGCGAGGCACACATCCGCGCGGGTCGGGCTTGAGCCAAAGGCGGTGATTAACTTCTGGGCTGCTTTCCCCGCCTCCGTCGGTGTTGCAGTCCGGGCATCGCACAGCGCGATGGATGGACTCGATTCGCCGTCCAGTTTCACGATCGCGGATCGAGCCTCAGCGTGGATCGCGTCTCCTGGAGTCGCTCGATCATGAAGCTTGAGCCACAAGGCGACATCGGCCGGGCGTCTGGCGATGAGTCGGCGTATCGTGGAGACCACATTGGCTTGATCGTCGAGTCGGTCATAGACCTCGATCAGCCCAGCGAGCAATCGGGTCTGCTCGATCTCCGGCCAGCTTTCGATTCTCTCCACCAGCCGAGCGATTGGCCTGACTCGCCCCGGTTCGCGGGCGTAGAGAATCGCGCGCGCAAGCCGGACATCGACACAATCACCTGTCGCGGCCTGGGCTTCATCGACGAGAATCAACCCCATCGCGCAACCGCTCAGGTCCGCGGTCATTCGCGCGAGGATTCCCCACAGGCGTCCGTCGCCCGGTCGGCGAATCGCTTCCTGGCGAAGTAGTTGCACGGCCTCGGTCAGCCGGCCCTGAGCGGCAAGCACTTCGGCGCGCAGAATCGACGGCTCGGACGATCCGCGCGGAAATCGCGATGCCAGCGCCATGGTCGCGTTCTCGAGCTTCCGCCAGTCTTCGGTCGTTCCTCGTGCGCGAAGGATTCGCGCTTTGAGTCGTACCCACTGAGTCACAACCGCTCCGGTCGCGTAGGGCGACTGCACCGCCGCGTCGAGTTCGCGAAGCGCATCTTCAAACTTGCCGAGATTGAGGTAGAGATTGCCCAGTCCGACGCGGCCCGGAACGCTCTTGGGGTCCGCGTTGGTCACGCGCTGGTAGGCTTTCTCTTCGGAACCGGGATCACCGAGTTGGTGGAAGCACTGAGCCAGGAGCACGTTTAACTGCATCTCCAGTCCCGGAAGGTTGACTGTCTCTCTGCGAAGAGACTCGATCATCGCCACCGCGTGTTGCCACTGGCCTTCGCGCATTGCCACGCGGGCTTTGAGATACTTCACCTGGACCGCAGGCGCTTTGCGGGCTTCGAGTCGGCGCAGAATCTCCGCGGTGCGCATCGTGTCTCCGTGCTGCACAAGCAGATCGGCGAGTGGCACAAGTAAGTCGAAGCCCTCCGGCGTGGCCTTCAGCCCCTCCTCAAGCACCGTGATCGCCGTGGCGGAATTTCCGCGAATCAGTTCCAGCCACGAGAGGCTGCGGATCAACTTGAGGTTTCGCGGATACAGGGAAACGCCTTCGCGGAGCAGTGCGTGGGCCGCGGCGATGTTGCGGTTCTTCTGCATGATGTCCGCAAGCAGTATGGTGGCCTCCGCATTCTCCGGGTCGAGTTCAAAGACGCGCTGGAGGTCTTGCGCGGCCCGGACAAGATCGCCTCCAATCGCGGGGCGAATCCCTGGCTCTTCGGCGGTGAATGCCTCAAAGCGAGCGCGAATCAGGTAGACGTCTGGTTCCAGAGGAAGCGCGCGCACCATGCGGTTGAGCACATCGCGAGCACCCGGAGCATCGTCCATGTTCTTCCACACCAGTTGCGCGAGGCGCTGATAGCCGATCATCTCCTGTGGGGCGTGCGTGATGGCCGTTTCGTATGACCGACGAGCCTCGGCGAGCTGGTTCAATCCCGCCTGAGCCGCGCCGAGTTGCTGCCAGAGCGAGGCTTCCGCGGGATACTTCTGGAGTAGCGCTTCGGCGTGTGTGACCGCGTCGGAATAGCGACCCAGTTTGAGCGCGATTGCCAGCGCGTCTCGGCGGATGGCATCCCGGTTGGGATCGAGTCGCAGAATCTTGTCGTAGAGGAACAGCAGTTCGGCCTGCCCGCGCGTGCTGGGATTGCGTCTGGTCAGCAACTCCGCGAGTCGGATGTGCGCATCCACATCGTCGGGGTGGAATTCAAGGTACTGACGGAGGTAGTGAGTCGCGAGGTCGAGCTTTCCCGCTTCAGCAGCTCGCTCGGCCTGTTGCCGCAGAGCCGCCGGGATTCGGCGCGACTGTACGGCATGAGCACCGAACAGCGCTCCGCTGCTGACCAAGAGAACGAGAATCAACTTGACGAGGAAGCGCTTATTGATGGTCGGCATGTGTTCCGCATCCGTGCGACTGGCAGATACCGCGTCGGGTCGCCCATCCGAGGAAACCGCCCGACAGACCGGGCAATGGTAAGCCGGGTCGCGGACGGGTTTCAACCCCAACGCCACAACATATCGGAGCCGGAAGCGTCAGCGACGGTTCTTCTCTTCACAACATATCGGAGCCGGAAGCGTCAGCGACGGTTCTTCTCTTCACTCCTTTGGGAAGAGCACCGTCGCTGACGCTTCCGGCTCCGATCAAAACGAAAACCCCGCAGGAATAATTCCTGCGGGGTCCAGGACAATTACTTCGGATCGCCCTTGCGCGGAGTGTCGGCGGAGGCTTTTGTCGGGGCGAACTTCCCGGCCTTCATGTCGGGCAGAAGCGGCCGGATCACTTCGCTGGGAAGAATCCAGGACTCGACTCGCCCGGCACGACAGATACCAATGCCCAGGACGTTCCCATCCAGATCGACTACCGGCCCGCCGCAGTTCTTCGGTTCCAGAACCAGATCGCTTTGCAGCACTTCGGGGAATCCGGTTCGGCGGTTGGACAGTTCGCTGCCCATCGAGTTCTGGATGTCTCCGCGATCCTTCGGAGCGCTGACGAGAGTCACCTTGAACGCTTTGTCTTCGCCGTTACGCTTGACCTTTACGTTAACCACGTCGCCACCCTTGAGCGATTCCAGATACTCTCGAAGGGCAGCCTGGTTGGCGATCTTCTTGCCGTTCATCTCGAAAATGATGTCGTTGGCTCTCAGCCCGGCCTTCTCGGCGGCTCCGCCCTCGCTCACTTCCGTGATCTTCGCGCCGAGCGCCTTGCCGTCATCATCCTTCGCGTCGACCGGAATGATCCCCATGAACCCGCGGTTGGGGTTGGAGATGATGCGATCGCGCCCGGTGAGTTCGCGAGTCACCACGCTGACGATCCCGACACCGATCGGATCACTGGTCGCCCCAGCAGCCGCGAGCCAGTGGCCAGATGGGATCTTCTTGGAATCGGCGAAGGTGACCGGCTTGAGTCCCTTCATGTCGATCTTCAGCAGAGCCAAATCCGTGTCCTTGTGGCCGGAAACGATGGTGGCCTCGTACTCGGTTCCATCCGACAGGCGAACCGAGATCACGCCCTTCAACTCGCTGAACTTGGTGAGGATATAGCCATCGGAGTAGACGACCGTGCCTAGGGCGGCGTCCTTGTCGTTACACCGGATACGGACAGTCGATTCGGTTGCCTTCTGCACGACTGGCTTGAAGGGTGCGTGCAGTTTGGAATCCTTGGAGATCTGGGCGGATGCTGGGGCGGCTACACAGGCGACCAGCACTGTTAGTGTCAGTTTGAAAACTGAAGCGACGAGGGAGCGAGCAGTCATCGGTCGAGACTCCAGCGTTGGGGATCCTGAGAGGTACTTAGCGGTTTTGGAACACGGCACGAGTTGGGCGGCTCGTGGGGGAAGGGGTTATCGTTCGGCGCTTGCCAGAATATTACCGCGTGGAGAGGCGCGGTCTTACAGCTTACGCCCGTTTGCCAAGAGTTACGGTCATGGTCAGTATTTCGATGCCGCGACGGACGGTCATTTTTACTTTATCGCCGGGCTTGGAGCCTTCCATCAGCTTGCGGAACTGCTTGACGGACTTGACGACGGTGGTGTTGAACTTGGTAATCGTGTCTCCGGGCTTCAGCCCCGCCTTCCCGGCTGGGCCTTCGTCGTCCACTTCACGAAGCCAGGCGTCGTCCTCCTCGTCATCCGGGAACACGACTCCAATCACGGCAGTTCCGGATTTGGCCGAGGCGGGTTTATCCACCCACACGCCCGCGACCATCTTCTCCCAGTCCGCTTTATACTGATCGGCTGGGACATGGTAATTGTACGCCAGAGAAGGGCCGATCTTGCTATGAATGCCAACAACGTTTCCTTCCAGATCGAACAGCGGGCCGCCTGAATCGCCTCCGACGAGTGTACAGTTGGTCCGAATTATGGTCTTGGTGTTGTTCTCGATGCGCCCAAGGCGCGCAACAGGAAGCCGGCCAACCTTCGGTCCGTTCGGGTGACCAAGCGAGACGACCCACCGCCCTTTCGCCAAACCGGTAGACTTCGCCATCGGCAAAAACGGCCACTTCCCATTTTTCGGGCCTTTGTCAGTGATTTGCACCATGCCGCTATCCATGTCGGCGTTGATGCCCAGCGTCTTGCCTTTGACCTTCTTTCCATCAGGTAGCATGATCATCACCGCCTTGCCGCTCTCGTAAGGGAGTGGGCGGCCTTCGAGAGCACCCTTCTTGGGTTTCGCGTAGTCGCGGATGACGTGCGCGGCTGTCAGCACCAGTCCGTCTTCGCTGACGATCACTCCACTCCCCGCGCTTGGGCCATAGAGAACCGCGACCGTGGCGGGAGTGCATTTATCGACGACTGTCTTGACCGTGGATTGAAGAGCCTTCAATTCGTTGAGGTCTTCCGGGTGGGTAGTCCGAGTTGGGTCCCACGACGCGGCCGGTTGGGCGGCCAGAGCCGCGGTCGCAACCAGAAAGAAGGCAGCAAACCCGAGGAAAACGGCCCGCTGGGCCGACCGTGGCAATGTCATTGGAGCAACTCCACCCGCTAAATCGGACTTCATGAGCTTCCAGTGAAGAGTAGTCGAGGTTGTGGTTGGATTCGACCACCTTCCCGCTTTTCTCCACTTTCTCTCATCTTCGTCGCCGATGCAAGATTCTTGCTCCCATTGTTCGCACAAGATGTGACCGGTTGGAAGGGATTATCAGTTCACCGGCCGCGTGGGCGATTCGCGGGATTCGGCTCTGTAAAGCCATTCGCTCGTCACCCGCCTGGGGTTTCAAAATCGCGAGATTTTAGGAGTTGGAGAGGGACAAACGAGAAGGGAAAGACAACTCGCGGGACTTTGCCGAAGCCTGGCGGAACAATCACCTCAACCAGCGCGTTGTTCCGCCAAGTGGCTATTTCTTTTTCGGTTCGGGAACCTGGATCACCGCGACTTTGCCCTGGAAGATGGTGACCGAAAAACTCTGGCTGTTGTTTTTACAATTCAGCGCGCCATTCCAGACGGGACGAGTTGTGTTCGCCGCGTCGAGAATTTCATAGGTCTTGATGCCGGGAACGTTCTGGAATTCGCGGAACGACTCGCCCGCCAGGAGTTTCGTGGGCTTTCCGCGAACGGTCCTTCCCTTCACGATCACGGTTTCCTGGACGATGATGGCCTTGGACGTGTCGTTTTTAATGGTGACCCAGCCCGCATCCGCCACGCCGACGAACACGCAGGCGGCCACAACAGCCAGCACGAACGCGTTCAATCGGGAATGGATGAACTGAGTCATGGAAACAAGCCTTGCACCACCGGTGACTCGGAAGTCCACGAACCGGTGTTAAACCAGTTACAGTATTCTGTCCGAGAAACGCAGGTTGGTGCAAGGCTTGCGCGGGAAATTCACACGATTCACAGATTCGCGCACGGTCACAACTTACGCGGCCGTCCGGGGTTCGGACTTGGCTTGCCGCATGTTCTGCTCGAACTCTTTCACCGCGTCAACCGCCAGCGGAATCGCCGGTCCAGTCCAGTCGTTCATGTTGGCGGTGTAACCCGCCTTGATGCCTGCCTGGGTGACGTGTGCCAAGAGCGCGCCGGCCGCGCACAACTTCTGAGACGCGAGCTTCGCATCATACTCACGCAATCGACGATGCAGTTCTTGCCCGTTGGCGGGCAAGTTCGCGGGCGACTTCTGGGCTTCGGACTTCGGCTGTTCAACCTTCGGCTGTTCGACCTTCTGGGACTCGGGCTTCACCACGACGAACCCCGCCGCTGGCTCCTTCGCGTTCTCCTTCTTTGGCTCGACATTCGGCACGACCGCGGGCTTCGTTGCCTTCGGCTTGGGAATGGCGAACGCGGGGAGCTGTGGAACCTCCGCGATCTGCTTTTTCACCGGATCGTAGTTCACCCATTGAGCGGGTAAGCGATACAGGTACCGCCCGATGCCGAACTTGACCGCCGCACGCTTGAGCGCATCGCTGAACGCGGCCTTGAGCCGATCGCCGACATCTGGCTGTTCGCTGGGCGAGCCAACATCGGTCTTGGTGATCCAGCGGTCTCCGAGTTTGAGTTTCAGTCGGCACATCACCGAGCCATCGGGAAGAATCTTGTAGCCGTCTTCCCAGTTCTCGACTCCGAGCACTTCATCGAGCCGGTCCTGAATGAGTCGAGCGTCGATGTAAGCCATCGCGAGGCAGCGGTTGTTCTTGACCATTTGCGGCTTGAACTTCACGTCCTTCGGCTCGAAGGGCGCAGCAAGCGCGGCTGTGAGGGTTTTGAGGTTCGGATCGCGGGGCATAATCGAGTCAGCGTTCATGGAATACCTCCTTTGGGTTTGGGTTGTTGTGGGTTAAGTGTACACTTGTGCGCAAAGCGAGTGCGATGTCAGTAGCGGCAATTCTGTCAACACGACAGGTTTAATGGAGAAACGACAGTTTTCGTGCATTTTTCACTTGCGGATGGTGTTGATCTGAACACGATATAGGCGTTTTGGATAACCTGCTGGTTTCCCCCTCCCAGGTCACACCTTGAGGTGCTCCATGGTCCGTGCTGGTTTCCTCGCCCTATTCGCCGCGATGCTCATGCTATCCGGTGGCCTCGTCGGCCAAGACAAGAAGGAAGAGCCGAAGAAGGACGATCCGCCCATGAAGTTGAAGGGGAGATTGCCTCCGAACTGGACGAAGCTGGGACTTACCGACAAGCAAGTACAGGACATCTACAAGATCCAGAACAAGTACGATGCAGAGATCGATAAGCTCGAAGCAAAGATCAAGGAGCTGAAATCTGCCAAGACCAAGGAATCGGTCGAAGTGCTCACCCCCAACCAGAAGAAGCGTCTCGAAGAGATCCTGCTCGGCAAGGACAAGTAGCTCGTTATGGGACTTGACTGCACGGTTCGTTTTCCTGGCGCTGTCCCCACCTGGGACACCATTCGGAGCCAGCTTGCCCGCGTCGGTGAGCCGGCTCCGCTTCGCATGATCGATGGCCTACCCGCGTTTCCAGACGAATCGCCCGCAGCCGACTGGCGTGAACTTCGCATCGGAGCGGGTGGAGGGATGGTCACGCTCCGACGAAGCTCCGATTCGCTTACCTGCATCGTCTGGGGCAATGCCGATCCCGCGCTACTCGCCGCTCGAGATCGGATCATCTGGGCGTGCGCTGCCGCAGGAGCTGGACTGATCGAAACTCCCACAGGATCACTCTCCTCTGAACAGTTCGCTCAAGTCGCTTCCATCCATCCGGCATAACCCCGACAACCGGAATCCCATCCGCAGCGTTCATCTCTCTCCGTCTCGCTCTTGGCGGCGGAGTGGTCGATAACTTCACAGGGCGCGCGATGTGCGCGACTCACGTGAGTCGCCCGCAGGGCCGTTTAGTGCGTGAGTTTGGGTGATTTGGTGTTGCTTTCACCCGCTCCCTGACGGTCGCGGTTCGCCTGGATCTTGGTGAACCGCGACCGTGCCAGTAGTATCAAGTTGGGAGAGGGGAGAGGGCATGGTGTTTTCAGCCCACCTCAGCCAACTTCCTGCGGTCAGACGAGGGCGCAGGCCAGGACTCCACA
>JAKEEV010000896.1 GCA_022616395.1 Planctomycetia bacterium
ATACAGGTGAGACGCGATTCTAACCGACCGCGCGGCGATTGCCACCGCGAATCACTTCTTCGGCGGGACGTAGGGCGTGCCGTCGGCGTTGGTCTTGATGACTTCGTTGAAATCCTTGGCGCGTTCGGATGGTTTGAGCGAGCGCTTGCTTCCATCCGGGCGGAGGAGATACTCTTCCTTCGTGTCTCCGTCCTCGAAGACGACCACGCGGCTAAACGGAGGAGGCTTTGGAGCGAACGCGTCGTCCGCGAACTTGTGATCGAGTTCCAGTTTCTTCACTTCGGCCTTTACCGTTTGCGTCGCCGTACCATCCACTTCGAGTCGCTTGTACTCCCAACCGCTCGGCACCCAACGCTTCTTGTCGTCCCGGCGATATTCCCACTCAAATAAGTAGGTGGAGCCGGTGCCGTACTCTCGCTTCTCGCGGATTGGCAAGAATCCGCGATCCGGGTCACACCAGAGCGAGTAGGTGAATGCGGGCTGGACGGTGTTCTTCCCAACGATTTCCACGCACTCTATGTTTTGAATCTTTTCCGTGCGGTCGGTGAGCTTGGCCTTCTCCAACTCAAACGCGGGAAATAGCCCACCACCCAGCGGGCGGTAGATGCGCCGGACCGCTTCATTCGCGATAGTGGAAATGCTGAATTTGGTTGCTCCGGTCGTGCCTTTCTCAATCCTCACATCTCCCCAACCCGGCCGGGCGAGAGGATCAATCATCATCCCGGCTTTCCTGTCGAACCGGCAGGCTTGCATGGAAGGGTTCCAGGTCTTCCCGTTGAGGAAGTAGCTCGACCGCTCGTCGGTTGTTGCGACCTTGTCGCCATCAACCGCGAAGCTACAGAGAGCCGGGTACTCGTGATCTTTCGGTGGGTGCGGACCAGGATTGTCGCGATCCGCGATAAACCCGTCGTACGCGCCGGCCTTCCACTTCACTGTTTCGGCCCACTCGATGCGGAACGATTTGTTCGCTTCCTGACGGGCCTTCCACGCCTTCTTGACGTCCTCAAGGGTTGGCTTTTCATCCGCGTGCGCGATTCCGGCAGAGCCGAGGAGGGCAAACACAACCCA
>JAKEEV010000897.1 GCA_022616395.1 Planctomycetia bacterium
AACCCCAGCTTTTCAAGGAGTTGGGGGCCATAACGGCCGCTTCTTTGCACCGCCAAGTGAGAAAACCCCACAAATCCTGGGAAAAACAAGAAGAGGAGAAAAGCAGGGGGTGGCGGGGGGAGGGGCGCTTCAACACCCCGAAACGAGAACTGCTGACCCAAGCAGACACCCCTTGATACTACTGGTCAGGAGCGGCTCGTTTCAAAACTGACATCCGAGTTTTTCCGGCAGCTCTCTAAAGGTGGTGAACCCATGAGTTGCTTCTTGAACCTCTGTTTGGCCGCTGCGATTCAGACGATACCCTGCGAGTACGTCGTCGACTACGGTGCCGAAGCCGTCCCGTTCACCTACGAGATGACCCTCACCCTCGAAGCACGTGATGGCACCCAGTACGACTTCATGATCGAGTGGTCCGGAAAAACGGACCCGAAGGCCAACCGGGATGATACGGTCCAACTTCTTCGGCGAGACGGCTGGGCAACTCGTCCCGGTCCGGGGAACAGCCTAATCGTGACTGGCCTCGCGAAGGGGAACAAGTCACCAATCAAGTCGGTGACGCTGAAGTCCGATAAGGTCATCCCGATCCAAGTCCGCTGGGTGCCCCTCCTGCCTGAGAAAAAGAAGAAGTAGTCCCCGACGCGGGCGCCGCGTGAGTCGCAGCGCCCGATGTGTTGGCGCGAAGGTGGTCTTCGTTGGGGACGAATTCGCGGGGCATCAAAAGCTCAAGACTGTTTCAAGCACGCCTGAATTCTTCTCGCCTCAGCCGATCCATTTTCACCACCCCGGCGCGAGTTCACGTCCTAAAGTTCAGCGACGGATTCCTGACGGAGTTTCAGCGGGATCGGTGCGCGACGGTGTTCGGTTGAAGCAGGTTCAGTTGAAACCAGTTCGGTGGAAACCAAAACCGTGATGGAATCGAACACCAGAGTGTGACCAAGTTGAAACTCCCACCGACCGACCCCATGCGCTTGGCAGCGCCCATGCCCCCGGTTCCTGCCGCCGAGAGCGGTACATATCGACCTTACACCAAGTCGGCAGGCTCCGAGCCATTGCCTGGCTACAAGCTGATTTCGCCGCTGGGTCGCGGGGGATTTGGTGAAGTGTGGAAGTGTGAAGCTCCCGGCGGTCTGCACAAAGCGATCAAGTTCGTCGCGTCCGATGCGCACAGCGGCGGGAGTGACCACCGCTTCGACCAGGAACTCGCCGCCTTCGAGCAGATCAAAGCCATCCGCCACCCGTTCCTGCTCACACTCGAACGCGTCGAACAGATCAACGGCGAACTCATCATGGTGATGGAGTTGGCCGACCGGCAACTCCAGGACCGCTACCACGAGTGCCGCGCGTGCGGACTGCCGGGCATTCCTCGCGACGAACTGCTTCCGTACTTCGCCGATGCCGCGGAAGCGCTCGATGTCATCGCGGCCAAATACAACCTCCAACACCTCGACATCAAGCCGGCGAATCTGTTCCTGGTGGCCGGTCACGTCAAGGTCGGCGACTACGGGCTGGTCTCTCAGTTGGGAGGCGACGCAACCAACCGCGGACTGACTCCGCGCTACGTTGCTCCCGAGGTGCTTCACGGAATACCGAGTAACCGCTCCGATCAGTACAGCCTCGCTCTGGTGTATCAGGAGTTGCTCACTGGCGGATTTGCCTACAGCGGCAAAACTCCTCCTCAGTTGATGCTTCAGCACGTTTCCGCACAGCCGAATCTCTCGGGGCTGCCATCGGGCGATCAATCGGTGATTGCCAAGGCGCTGGCCAAGAAGCCAGAAGACCGTTACCCGTCGTGTCTGGCTCTTGTCCAGGCTCTGATGGCGGTGTCCGTGCTGAATACGCCCGCTCCCAGCGGGGCCATGAGCATGCGCCGAGCGCGTGTGGATCGGTCGCTTGCCGAGATGAATCAACCTCCCGGCACCGACCCGCCCGGCTCCAAGAACGCCTCCCCTTCGGCTCTCACCGATCACGGCCGCGAGTCCACCCAGAACTTCACCATCCCCTCGGTTCCTCCGATCACGGTCCCCGGTCGCCCCGCGGGTCAACTTCCGAAACTGGTCTCAGGAAACCGTCCGCCTTCTGGCGAGTTACCCACACCCGCGTTGCGCACGCCCTCGGCTGACCAAAGCTCGCCTCCTCCATCAACCCCACCGGCTCGACCGGGACGCCCGCTGTCACTGGATGGCCCTCTCCCCGTTGACGCGAGGTCATCCGCGCGCACGGCTCCTCCACCGGGCGCATCGAGAACCGCAAACACTCCTCCTCCGGCTGAAATTGAAACTCCTCCCCCGATGGCGGAAGAGATCGAGGACCAAGAAGTGTCAGCGGTCGTCCTTCCGGTTGTTCGCTCGATTGTGCCTCTGACGCGGCTTCTCGGCACAAGCAAGGACGAAGCTCGGCTTACTTCACAGGCATTCGTCAACGCCCTGATCGCAGCGGCCGCGGAGGGAGGGGAACTTCCCCGAATGTCCGGCGACATCGGCCGACTTGCAGACGGTTCGTGGGTCTGCCAGTTTCCCTCCAGCGTGCCGGACCAGGTTGCGCCGCTGAAGTTGCTGGTGTTGCGCGAGAAGTGGGGAATGGTGATCGAAGTCGCGGACCCGAACAGGCTCGTCTTCCGCAAAGTAGTTGGGGGAGGGAGTCTCTTCAGCGGCAGGAAATACGGCTATGAACTGACGGTCGATCTACCGACCGGCGGTCAGGTGGCGGGAGAAACAACGGTCACGGTTCGCCTGTTCGGAAGCGCGGACCAGAAACTCGGCCGCGAGGCGCAAGAAACCGTTCCCCAGATATTCCACGACGTGCGAGCGCAACTGGGCAACGTGCAGGACAGGCGCAAGCATCCGCGTGTCGAATTCGAGCAACCCCTGACCCTCTATCCCATTCACAGCGACGGCCGCATCGGTTCGGTGAGGAAGGGCACCTGCCGAGACGTGTCTCCCGGCGGGATTGGCTTCACCGTCACGAACAAGCTTCACACTCGCTACGTCTACGCGGTGTTCCCGAACCTCCGCGCGATCGCTGGTTATGGCATTCTGTTGCGACTGGTCCGGCTCCAACGCGGAAGCTACGAGCACTCCTACGGTGCTGAGTATCGCCTGGATTTGTGAAGAGATTGCTCGATTGGTTTTTAACTCATCACCAGATTCCAGAATCCTCTCGCATTCAGCCATTCGCCCAGACCAAACGAGCAGAGATTCGCGAGCGTGATGGCCGCGAAGTCTCTCAGTGTGGCTCTTCCACTTGGCGGTTGATCGGGCGGGATCGTCTCTTCTTCACTTGTGGAAGGAGCATCGTCTCGTCGGCGAATAAAGGCTAGCCAGAAGATCACGCACTCCGCGACCGGGGCGAACGTCTCCGCGACGAGCAGAAATAGCCATCGCTGTTCAGGCTCGAACAGTGGGGGAAGCACAATCCACACGATGGGGTAAGTGCAAGCGGTCAACCACACGCCCGCGAAGATCCGCACGCGCCGGGAGTGCCTTCGCGACAGCAAGAGAAGCAACACTGTCGTCTCGATGGCGATGGTCAGCAGGTAGCCGATCAACATGGCCTGGAAGTACGCTGGCGCGGGCATGATGTGATCCAGAAGGAGAAACGGAAGCTCACTTCACGCGCTTCTTCCCCTCGTAGGATACGGTCACTCCGAACACCGTCACACCTCCCGATGCGTACTTCAGGTGATCTTGCAAGACCGATTCCGGAGGTACCTTCTTCCCGAATGTTTTTGGAAGTTGAACCGGTCCCAGATCGCTCCCATCCGCCAGCCAGAAGACATAGAGCCGGTAGTCGTCGCTCGGAGGAAGTGTCGGAGGTAAGTTGACCGCGAACCGTTTCGGAGTCTCTTGTTCCCACGTCCCGTGCCACACCAACACATAGAGCCGCTCGGTATCGACCGCGGTGCTGATGATTCGCGTTTGCGTAATCACAGCCGGCAGCGGTACTCCACCGGCTTCCTTTCCGCCCTTCGGTTCGCGGTTACCGCTCTGGATCAGAGTGCGCCCGCGTTGCCCTTCGGTCAACGGAACATAAATGATCGTTGTGCCGATGGCGTTTTCGGGAGTCTCCACGGACGTGCCCGGCAGTCGTTTGATTGCGTGGATGGCGAAATTCTTTCCAGAGGTGCGATACACCGGCCCTTCGCCGTGCAGGGGGCTTTCCATCACGCGGCTTGCCAGTTCGCGCCCCTTGAACCGGAACGTTTGCCCCAGCACAGTGACGCCGCTCAAGTCGGCTTTCACCAGCCCCGCGTCGGTCACGTCCGGCTGGATCATGTTCGGTGCGAACCCGGCGATTGGATAGAAACCGATCTTCGATCCGTCCGCCAGCCAGAAGACGCGCAACTCCGCGCTCACCTCGTTGACCACTGGCCCCATCGAGGGCGTTCCGCCTTCAAAGTTCCAGGTGCCAACGAGGATGTAGAGCCGCTCGGAGTCTGTTCGCACGCCAGCGATTGTGTGTACTGTCCACGACCCTTCTCCGAACGGTATCCAGTGTGCTCCAAGAGGAGTCGCGGTGCCCGTGGAGGATGCCAGGACGGTCATCTTCCCGGTGGATCGGTTGGTGTAAGTGATCGAGAGCGGATTCGCCCAGTGTTTGTCTTCCAGCTTCTCCGCGGGGACCGCGTGGATGAAGTAGGCGTCTCCCTTGGCGAGCAGTTGAGGTTCTGGGGCCTTCTTGACCTTCGGCGCATCAGTCGGCTGACCATGCGAACTCGCTGCGGCAATCAGCAGAGCCAACAGGAACGAGCCACGAATGAAGTTTGACATGGCAAACTCTCATGCTGGTTTGTGTTGGAGTCCCGCCTTCAGGCGGAAGAGAAGCACCGGCTGAAGCCGGGACTCCAACAAATGCCGAGGGATACGTCGACTATACCCGCTTGGAGTGGGTCGCGATAATCGCAAGCGAAAGAAAAGTACCCGCGATGTTACTTCACGCGCTCTTTCCCCTTGAACGTGATCGTTGTTTCTCCGAAGACCTTCACGCCACTCGGCACCGACTGAAGCGAGTCTCCTCGAAGAGTCTCGGCGGGCACTTTCGCTTCCTTCGCGAGTACCTTCACTGGTGTCAAATCGCTCCCATCGGCCAGCCAGAAGACGTACAGCCGGTATTCATCGCTTGGAGACAAGTGGGAGAGTGGTCGCGGAACCGCCATCGCTAGCCCCTCTCTCTCCCAGCGACCATGCCACACCAGAACGTAGAGCCGTTCGTTATCCATCATGGTACTTACGATGCGCGTTTGCGTGACTTGCGCGAGAAGCCCCTTCTTCTCCCCGGTCGCGGGTCGATCACCGGTTAGAAGAAGCGTCTTCGGGTCGCCAGCAGGAAGCGGAATGTAGAGGATCGAAGTTCCCACCGCGTCGCGGCCCTTCGCATCCGCGAGACCGGCGGGCATCGGTAGGGGCGAGACCGCATACACGCGATACTTCTCGCCGCCGGCGAGCCACACCGGAGCCGGAGCGACGACGGGAGTGTCCGGCAATCCGCGTGCGACGAACTTCTTCCCCGCGAAGAGAAATGCTTGCCCACGCACAACCACGCCGTCGACGGTTGGATGCAGTACCCGGTCGTTCGGGGAAAGCGATTGCTCGAAGGGCGTTTTCATCCCTTCGATTGTCCACTTCCCGATACTTGAGCCATCCGCCAGCCAGAAGACGCGCAACTCCGCGGTGAACTTGTTCATCGTGACGCCTGCCGCGGGAGAGGAGCGATACTCCCAGTGTGTGGTGATGATGTAGACTCGCTCGTCATCGGCGCGCACGCCGCTGATTCCGCGCGTGTTGATGGACTGGGTGAGGAAGTCACCGCCGAACTTGAATGGAGCACTCGCATCGGCTTCCGCCAGCACGCGCATCTCGCCTGTTTCGCGGTTGGTGTGCGTGACCATCATTGGCCGGCCGGGACGGTCCTTTGTCGGTGATGTCGCGGGGACGAGGTGAACGAGATACTTCTCGCCTTTGGCGAGAAGCTGCGGTTGAGGGGTATTGTCCTTCGCGGGCGTGTCGGCTTTTGGCGGGTCGGTTTTGGGCGGGTTGCTCGGTTGACCGTGCGCGATGGCGGAGAGAATGACAACCGCGCCCACCCACGAAAAGAATCGCAACATGGCGTGTGCCTCCGAAACGGAACCAACACGCCGACTATACTCGCAATGTGCGAAGTGAGGGAATTGGAGACGAAGGGAAGTTACCGCCGCGTTACCAGTAGGACAGGCATCTTGCCTGTCTGTATTTATCAGAGCCGGAAGCGTGAGCGACGGTGTTTTGTTTTGATTTGGGTAACCCGTCGCTGACGCTTCCGGCTCTGATTCTCAATGACAGGCTTCCAGCCTGTCCTACGGCGTTACGCCGCGCGGGCGGGCGATTCAAACGGAAGCACTTCCAGTTCGACTTCTTCCGCCAGCGGCTCTTCATCATTCGCGCTCAGGAGCGCTTCGTCCGCGCCCCAGGGGAGTTCGCTGTCGGGCGGGTCTGGCGGTTCGGGCAGTTCCGTTTCGAGTAGCACAGATGCCATGCGCTCGACTTCGTCGCGAAGTGCCGCGAGTTCTGGCGAAAAGCTGTTCGGGTTGGGTTGGGTAATCGGTTCGGCAAGCGGAATTGCCAGCGTCGCGTGTTCGAGCGCGGCTCCGCGCGCGTTGAAGATCGCGACTCGCTCGGTGAGTCCCTTCACCAGTTCCTGAAGATCGCGATAGCGAGCATCCAGCGCGTTCGACTCAAACTCGATCATGGCTCGATGATCGGTCACCTCACGCAACTTCCGCTCGAAGTGCTTCTCCCAGCGTGTGCGCAGCACCACGAGCCGACGGGCGACTCGATCCGATTTGCTCTCGCGGAGCGTTTCTCCGAGAAATTCCTCCGCGGCCATCGCACGGGCCGCGCATTCGGTCAGTTCACGCATCACTTCTTCGCGCTTGCTGTCATACGCTTCCGCGGCGGAGATCATTCGGTCTCGGTCCGCGGACCAGCGGTCGAGTTCGCCCGTGAGTCGAGTGCGTTCGAGGACTCGTTCACGTTCCCAGCGCGCGAATATATCGTCCGCGACCGTCTGGCGATAAATCAGTGACTGCTCGCGCTGTTTGAAGTCGGCTTCCAACTCTTCGCGTTCGGTGTGCCAGCGCATCTCAAACGCAACGAGCTTCGACTGCCACGCTTCGAGTCGCAGCCGCAGTTGCCACAACTCAGCCGCGTCCTCGCGCCTGCGCGAATCGGCTCGAATGAGCCGGTGGTTGCGCGCGTCGAGTTCGCTTTCACGCAGACGAAGCGTGCGCGCGAGTTGTTCCATCTCCACGACGGTGGATCGTTCAGTTTCCTGCCAGCGGGCACGTGCGGAGGCGAGTTGCGCGAACTGCTCGGCCAGCACTCGTCTCTGATCGGCGAGATTTGCGGCGTCACGAAGTACATTCGCATGAACAGCAGCGACCGCAGAGCGTTCCGCGTTCAACTGCTCTTCGCGCTGGGCCAGTTCCGCGGCCCATTTCGTCAAGTCGCGATCCGCGGCCCGGTCGAGCGCAACCGTGAGTTCTTCGGGCGGCTCTGCGATCGGGAGCGAAAGAGCGAGCGTTTCCGCGCGCAGTTGCTCGCGCTGGCGTTCGAGTTCATCCACCACTTGCCGGGCATTGCGAACGCGAACTTCCAGCCCCGCGGCTTCTTCGCGTAGAGCAATCACGTCGCGCTGAAGTTGAGCCTTCACATCGGATTCGGACTTCTCTCGCGTATTCAGTGCCGCAGCTTGAGCTTTGAGTGTCGCCGATTGATCCGCGAAGTGCCGGTTCGCTTCGTCCCACTCCGCCACGATCCGCTTCTGGCGCGCTTCAAGATCAGCCCAGGCCGCGCGCAAGCGGTCGCGCTCTTCGGCCTTTTCAATCTGGAATTCAGATTGAGCCTTGTTGAGGCGCTCCACTTGTTCGGTAAGTGCCTTCCGGTCTGCATCGAGTTGAGCGCGTGCGGCGGTGAGTGTGGTGTGGAGCTTGCGGGCGAATCGCGAGGCCAGCCTGCGCGCTCGACTGCGTTCGCGATCAGCAGAGCGATGAACTGCGCGCGTTTCGGAGACCAACCGCTTGACTTCCGCGCGCTCGGCGGCGATTGCATCTCGTTCGTGGCGCAATGCCGCGCGGGCATCGGCCAACGCGCGTTCGCGCTCCGCGAGCTTCCGTTCGCGCTCCTGCGTGCTGTCTGACATCGCGTGGCCTCGCCGCAGACGGAATAACCCGCAATCTTTATCGGCGAATCGCACGCGCGATCTGAAGTTGATTCAAGATGTGATGGGTTGGTAGAGGTGGGTTTTGGCGAACCGCGAGGGTAACAGTAGTATCAAGGGGTGTCGGCTGAGGTCAGCAGTTCTCGTTTCGGGGTTGAAGCGCCCCCTCCCCCCACCACCCCCCTGCTTTTCTCCTCTCCTTGGTTTTCCCAGGATTTGTGGAGTTTTCTCACTTGGCGGTGCCAAGAAGCGGCCGTTATGGCCCCCAACTCCTTGAAAAGCTGGGGTTCTCGAAGGGGAGGGGGTG
>JAKEEV010000117.1 GCA_022616395.1 Planctomycetia bacterium
ACGCCACCAGCCCCAACACCAAAACCGCCATTGCAGCATATCGGATAACTCGCCTGCGCTCCAATTCGCCAACGTCATCGACCCGCATCGGCAGCGATCCTGTCCGCGTGCAGATGTTCGTCGACAGTTCGTCGGTCGAGGAGAGGGAGGCATAGACCAGATATGTTTGCCCGACCTCGAACGGATAGCCGCAGTCGCCGGTGCCGATACCCGACACTACCACGATCCGCTCAGAATCCGCTCCCTTCCACCCCTTCACAACAGTGAATTCGCTGGCGAACCCGTCCTGTTGACTCCCATCCGACAATTCCCAGCGGACGGGAGAACGATTGACGACAGTGCCGACGAACACCGCCTGCGCGGTGGCATAGGACTTTGTCACTGAAGGTTCTGACATGCAACTGCACGCACGGGCCACGTTGGGGTACATCAGTGCGAGCGCAGTGAGCAGAACCGCGCGTGAGGTGAATCCGCCCATCGAGTTAGATTACTCTCTGCCACCGAATGACAAACCCCCTGCCTCGCCCGTGCCGATGACTCGGCGCGACTGAGAGCACTTCAGGCTTTATAATCAACCGTTTCTTTCACTCGCTCCTCTTCGGCCGGAGGCTCGCATGCACTCACGCGATCGTGAGAGCCCCTTCTCCACCTTCGGGGCCGTAGAAGAAGACCCAGGTGGCGAAGTCGGGCGAGAACTCCTCGAACCGGTGCTCGACGCCAGCGGGCACGAACAGCACTTCGCCCGGCTCGAATGGTCGGCGGATTTCGCCATTCAAGAACACGCCCGTTCCCGAAATGACCACATACACTTCATCCCGCGAGTGGGGCTTCTGTGGGTCCTCGTCCACCGGCTTGTAGATTTCCACTTCCAGCGTGCCATAACGGAATAGCGTGACGAATCGTCGGTCGGGCACGGACGCAAGAGTTACCAGCGCGGCGGATGGTGTGAGTCGCTCGTCGGTCATCGCATTGCTCCGGATCACTTTTCGCCAACCCCCGCGAATGAACTACGATTGAGTGAGTCGCGTTGGGTCGCGGGGCGAGTGTCATGAAGAAAGATCGTGTCTCTGTTGTGCTGCTTGTTGTGAGCCATTTAGCGCTCTTCAACTTACTTCCCCTGGCGTTTCCCGGTCAGACATACGGGCAAGGAGTCCTCCTGAAATGGAGTTACGATCCTAACTATCAGCACTCTGCGTTCCGCACGAAGCGAAAATATGGTCCGCGGAACCAGTGGCCGTTCAACGGTCAGGCTCTGGCGGTCGAGGCTCGTTCAGAAGCGGTCGCGGCTCATTCAAACACGCTACACCCTTCCTGAAAACGCTCTCATCCAACCCGACAGCCGCGATTCTCCTCAGTAATTGGCCCACACGCCGGGCGTTGCGACTTCAAGCAAATGCTGATCGGGATCGCGGAAGTACAGGCTTCTCCCTCCGCGATCCCAGGTCCGATCTTCTTCGATTGCGATTCCGTGTTCTGGCAACCACGTCAACCAGTGTTCCAACTCGCCGCGTGAGATCGCGAACGCCAGATGCAACTGACCGTCCCCGTCGTGCGGACTTTGCGGCAGGTTGGCCGAGGCACCTTTCTTGAAGAGCAACAACACCTGTCCTTCACGCACGGCAAGCGCTATGAGTCTTTCGCTCTTCACGATGATTTCAAAGCCGAAAACTGTCTGATAGAAGCGTGCGGAGCGCTCCGGATCATTCACGTAAAGTGCGGTCTCGAGGATGCCAGTCACATTCGGCATGGGAAGAACCTCCTGTCACTGCTGGGCGGAGAGCAGCAAGCTCAGATACACGACGTAGCCCGCGAGCAATACCACTCCTTCCCGCCGATCCACGCGCAAGCCCGTGAACATGATCGGGAACAACAGCAGCGTGATTCCAAGCATCCACCAGCAATCGCTGGCGACGATCTGAGGCTGAACCGGCAGCGGAGCCACCATCGCGGTGATACCCAGAATGCCGAGGATGTTGAACAAGTTCGAGCCAATCACGTTGCCGATGGCGATGTCGCTGCGTCCGCGAATGCTCGACACGACTGATGCGACCACTTCGGGAAGCCCCGTTCCAGCCGAGACAATCGTCAAGCCAATCACGCGCTCGGACCAACCAAGCAGGCGAGCCAACTCCGCTGCTCCACTGACGGTGGAATGAGCACCTCCCGCCAGAAGTATCACACCCACGGCAACCAGAAGCACACTCACCCACGCACGCGGACGCTCTTCCACCTTCAGTTCATCCACCTCGGCCTTCAACTCCTTCGCTTCGGCTTCCGTCACCTGCTTGCGAACCAGACTCACCAGATACGCGGTGAACGCAACATACACCGCCAAGCAGAGAGCCGCATCCAGGCGGTTGATCTCGCCATCTTGCGCGATGACCAGACACAGCAGAGACACCAGAGCCAGCACGGGATATTCGAGCTTGATCGTGTTGCCAGTGATTGCAATCGGGCGAATCAGCGCACACAGTCCGATGATGACCGCGATGTTGAAGATGTTCGACCCGACCACGTTGGCGACCGCAATGTCTGTCTTCCCCTGATACGCTGCGCTTCCGCTGACCGCCAGTTCTGGAACCGATGTCCCCGCGGCCACCACTGTCAGCCCGATGACCGCAGGCGTGAGTTTTAACAACGCGGCCAGCCCAACAGCTCCACGAAGCAGCGTTTCTCCGCCCACCACAAGCAGAACGATACCCAGGATGATGAGGCCGATGGAAGTCAGCACGAAGAGCCTCTCCTCTGTGGCAGGTGGGCAGTGGGAAGCGACCTCAGGCGAGAGTTTCACTGACCGGGGCGAACAGCTCTCGCACCGCCTTCGATGGGCTAACCGGCACAATCTCGAACTCGACAAGATCACGCCACTGCAACACCCACTTCTGGAGTAGCAATGCGTCCTCACACTCCATTAACTGAAAACAGCGGTGGAAGTTGGCTTCAATCCAGCTCTCAATGTAACGAAGTCCTTCGGGCAGCGCGCGACCCTGTTCGCGGAGTCGCGCGTAGATCGGGTTCGGATCGCGATCCTTGAACCGCTCGATCACCATGAAGAGCATTCGAGCCTCCCACGAATCTCACGAGTTCGCCACTTAATCCGACTCCGTCTTGCGCGGGCTGATCGTACCGGAGTGGTGCAGTTCTTCCAGAGGCACGCTCGGCCACGAGACAGGAAGCGTGACGTGTCCTTCGGCTTCCGCGGTGATCTTCAGCGGCCGGCGTGAGTAAAAGAACTGTTCGGCTTGCGCGAGCATCGCTCCGTTGTGCTCGCGGAAGAGAATCGCCCGAACCTGAACGTAGAAGTATCCGGGCCGGTGTTCGATGCTAAACGGGTGATTGCAATTGAATCGCCGAGACTCCTCCTTGAGGTGAACATCCTCGACGACGGTGTGTAAGTCCGTGGCGGCTTCTGTTGGTGGATCGCCATTGTAAGGAGCGGGCGCATCTGGGCCGCTCACTTCAAAGAAGCAGAGATTGACAATCAGCCCCCGGTGCGGCGGGAGACCAGTAATCGAAACGATGCCGTCCAGTTTGCCCATCACGAAGCGCCTCCGGGAAAAGTACGGCCCTTGTCGATTAAGACTCCGCGAGCGATTCCGGTTTGGCCTGATTGGCAGACTCCCTGGCTTCTCTCGCCTCCCGCAATTCCGCCTCCGTCCGCTTGCGCTCGAAGACCTGTCCGAGTTGCAGACCGATCTGAGCCATGGCTTGCAACAGCACTTCGTCTGGTTCTTTCGGCTCGCTCGTGAAGAACTCCAACACCGCCACGACACCCGCGGGGGTTAACACCGGAAAACCGAACGCGCCTTTAACTCCAATATCAACCGCGGCCTTCGCGCGCGGGAAATTCTCGTCCCGCGTGACGTCCATGATCCAGAGAGGTTTCTTTCCGGCCAGCACTCTCCCCGGCAACCCCGCGCCCACGGCCAGTCGCGTCGATTTCGTCACCTGAACAAAACTCTCGAACTCCGCGGGTCGGTCGAGGTGCCAGATCGAAGTGGGGACCAGTTCCAAAGAACCTGGACCAGCCAGAACATAGACGTGTGAATCGTCTTTGCAGTTGCATCCCGAACTCTCGGGTTCCAAAGAACCCGGACCAGCCAGAACATAGACGTGACCGACCGGCCAGCCGGTGTAAGCGCAGACCTGATCAATTCCGGCTTGCAATGCCTCCTCGACTGTTGCCGACTCATAAGCCGCGACCGTGACCTGATGAAGTAACCGCACCAGAGCGTTCTCGCGCTGAAGTGCCTTTTCGCCCTTCTTCTGATCCTCGATTTCGGTGAGCATCCCGAACCACTTGACGATTTTCCCCTCGCGGTCGCGCACCGGTCGGGCCTGAGCGAGAAACCAGCGATACACGCCGTCGGAGGCGCGCTTGATGCGATAATCCACTTCGACCGGCTCCCCGGTTTGCAGCGACCTCATCCAGAGTTCAGAAACACGCACGAGGTCGTCGGGGTGAACCGTGACGGCCCAACCCAAACCCTGTGTCTGCTCCATCGTCAAGCCGGTGAACTTGAACCAAAACTGGTTGGCGTAATCGATCCAGCCATCCGCGCGGGCAGTCCAGACGATTCCGGGTATGAGATCAGCCAGTGAGTGATATTTTTCCTCACTGGCTCGAAGAGCCTCCTCCGCTTTCCTCCGTTCAGACTCCTGCCACTGCTGGACGGCTTCGGCCAGTTCCTTCGCGGTGTCGAATCGGTCTTCAGGTTTCTTGGCCAGAGCGCGCAGGCAAAGGATTTCGAGTCCAGGGGGAACATCGGAAGAGAGTTCTCGCGGAGGTGTTGGTTCTTCGTCCAGAACCTTCCGCAACACCGAGAGTGTCGTCTCGCCTGTGAATGGCGGCCGACCGGTGAGGATCTCGTAGAGGATCGCTCCGAGACCGTAAATGTCCGTGCGGTGGTTAATCTGATCTTGCAGGCCCGCGGCCTGTTCCGGTGCCATCGAAGCAGGCGTCCCCAGCGCCTGTCCCTGCTGGGTCAACTCTGGATCGTCTGAGGAGTTCCCTTCGACCTCCACCCCGTTCTCGTCCTGGTCATCGTGCCGGTTCACCAGTTTGGCTAACCCCCAGTCGAGCACAACAACCTCTCCGAAGTCTCCCAGGATCACGTTTTGCCCCTTGAGGTCGCGGTGAATCACTCCGCGAGAGTGGGCATAGCCGATGGTATTGCACACCATGACGAACGCGTGCAAGAGCACTGAGAGATCGAGAGACGCATCCACTCCAGCCAGACGTTTCCGGTGGTAATCCTGGGCCGCCTGAGCGAGTGTGCGACCCTTCAGAAAGCGCATGGCGTAGAACGGATGTTGCTCATCGACAGACCGAGCCAGTTCGTAGACCGGGACAATTCCCGGATGTTCAAGCTGGCCGGTGATCCGGGCTTCCCGGAGGAATCGAGCCAGAACAAGGGGATTGCTCGCCAACTCGGGGAGCAATTCCTTGAGCGCGACATCGCGATCCAGACCGGTGTCGCGTGCCACCCAGATGCGACCCATCCCGCCCTGATCGTGCAACTCCAGCCGAAGATAGCGATCACTGGAGCGGAGCGAGAGTATCGCGGCCGTGGTCAATTGTTGGGAGATGAGATCAACGGGTTCAAAGGACGTGAGCGCGGGGCCTTGTGACAGTAATCCGACAGCCGCCTTCCCTTTCGCGGGGTCGGGCAACGCGGACGGATCGGTGTGGTCAGTCGTGTTCATGGAGGCATCCGCATTACCTTGACGTTGCCGGACCTCCCCGTTGAACTCACAATCCGTTTCTGCGCATGACAGCCATGTTTATCGCGCAGTGAGCATACTAACACGGTCG
>JAKEEV010000898.1 GCA_022616395.1 Planctomycetia bacterium
CCTCACTGTGCTCCAAGTCGCCGACTGCTTCGAGGTAAACCCCAACGAAGTACCAAACCTCTCCGCGGCTCGCGGGGCGCTCGGCCTCGGCCGAGGATACGGGCGTGAGGGAGTTTCGACTCGCATCTTTCGACTAGCCGAGGGAAGCGCCCTTGAGGAGTTCGATGTTCGCGTGACGGACACCTCGTGGGAACTGGACGGAGAGGGCCGAGCAGCCGAAACTCTCGTCCGGGCCGGCGATCCCGTCGTGCTGCTGTCGGAGAAGGCTACGATTCAGGTTATCGGCGGCTTGCCTACCCCCGACGGTGGATTGAACTTGGGCGAAACCTTCGGCAGCGCGCCGGTGCCGGTCACGCTCACGCCGGAGATGTTCCAGTTGCACATGCTGATCTGTGGCAACCCAGGAAAGGGCAAGTCCTATCTCAGCGGCAACGTCCTGGAGGAGGCCGTCGCCTGGGACATCCCATCGCTCGTCCTCGACATCAACGGCGAGATGATCCGGGCTGCCCAAGCTCTTGGCGGCCTCGTGATTACTCTTCCCGACCGAACTCAGTTCGGAATCTCTCTCGACGCGATGACGCCCGCTGAACTCGTGGCAATCACGCCCAGCGTTCAACCGGGCACGGTTTACGCGGAGTTGATTGAGTTGGCCCATGATCAGCTCAAGGGTGAGGCGGGGGTAAGACCATCGAGTTCCAAGACCTCAAGGACCGCATCCGAAAGATCGGCGAGGACACGAAGGCTCCCAAGCCCAGCATCGGCGCCGCCATCGCCCGCGTCAGCGCGCTGGAGAGAGATCCGATCATCGGCAAGAACTTCGACTTTGTGGAGAAGTTGAAGAAGCACCGGCTCGTTGTCCTCGACTGTCGATACCTGACCCAGCGGCAAACCCAACTCATCGCTGCCGCCGGTGCCCGCGAACTTCAGCGCGTCGGCCGCGAAGCCGCTCAGAAGCTGGAACTGCACGCCGACAAAGTCGCTGCTATTCGTCGCAAGGCGGAGGCGGGCAACCCGCACGCGGCGGACTTCTTGAAGAAGTACAATGAGGCCGAGAAGTGGTTTGCGCTCTATTTCGTTGACGAGGCTCACATGGTTGTGCCCCAAGACGACAAGGTCGTGAGCACACAGGTCTACTACGAACTTGCCCGCATGGGTCGGCACGTCCGCACGGGCCTCGTGCTGTCAAGCCAGTCACCCCAAGACCTGAACCCGAGTGTCCTCAAGCGCCTTCAGACGCGGTTCATCTTCGCGCTGGAGAAAGACCAACTTCGGAGCATTCAGGGCGTCACGGCCGACCTCGACGAAAAGATCGTCAACCAGCTTCCAAAACTCCCCCGGTCTGTGTGCGCGGTGTCTGGCGCGGGCGAACTCATTCGCCACGGCTTCCTGCTGAAGGTCCGCAAGCGCACCACCCCCGTTGGGGGGCGGACGCCGAAAGTGTTCGAGGGACGTAAGAAGAAGGCGGCTACACGCAGCGAGGAGACCGGGGAGGGCGCGAAATGAGTGACACCAAGACCAGAGAGCAGACGAGCTTCTCCAGCGCCGCCCGGAAAGAACTCTTCCTGGAATACGCGCGGCGTGATGGGGGAACGACGGCAACCGAGGTTCACCGCGCCGCACAGCAGCAAGGCGATACCGTCACGGAGGAGGCGTACTACAACATCGCGCGGCGGCTTGTCCACCGCGGTCTTGTGACCACAGAAAAAGTTGACGGCGGAACACGGTACAAGGCCAACACCGCGGCGCAGAACCAATGGCTGGAAGAGGATGATCTGAGCGCGCTGGTGAACCCTGAGTATCCCTTGACGGCGATCACTATTTGGAAAGAGGCGCAGCGGCAGATCAACGAAGTGTCTGAGGATGCCTGGGTGGAACTGCGGGAGCGGCTGCGAAACGTGCCCGCACCCAAGCTGTTCCACGAGGCAATCGTGAGCTACTGCGACGACTTCCTCGCCCAAGTCGCCGCTCTCGCCGATCCAAAGAATTATGATCCGAAGGCGCTTGCCAACGCGAGACAGGAAGCTGAGAACTCGCGGCGCTTGCTCCTCCAACTGACGAAGTACGGCCTCGGCTTGTCAAGCGAGGCCGTTAACCTGCCTGTCAGCGTTGAACTCGCAGTCGCGAGCTACGCCAGAACGCGGACGACGAGCTACGTCAACGGAGAGCGTCTCGCTGAAGAACTGAGCCGCCGCATCGCCGACGAGCCGTTCATCGTGGGCGTTGAGACGCCCCGGTCCACCCGCAAGCTGGTCATCGGCGCCGTCGATGGATCCACACGCGGTGGCATCCTCTCCTTCCTCGGTGAGGAAGGCGACTTTAACGTCGGCCACTCGCCCATGATCGCCGTCAACACGGCCGTCGGGCAGGTGAACCGGGACGTGCAAATTGACCGGAGAAGAGTTCCGGCATTCATCCGCCTGCCGGAAAAGCCGGAGGACATGCAGCGCGCGGACAATCGCTACACAGTCATGGCGAAGTTGTTCTACCCGGACATGAGCGATGTTCAGTACATGCACTCCGTCTGGAACGCCATGGACGTGATCGAGGCGAAGGCGGCTCTCCGCCTTCTGAAGCGCTGGGACGTAATCAAGGCCGGCGTCGAAATTCCCGCAGCAGACATTGTCCTGCGCGATGGCACCGTGTCACCTCAAGACCGCGACGCCAGCCACTACAAGGAGATCTCGACTTACGGGCAGATCGTGCGCGACATGATTGATACCAACTGGGAGATCGGGAAGAAGTGCCGAGAGGACGGCCAGACCTTAGCCGGCGTGGTGAAGAACGCACAACTGAGAGTGTTCGCACCCATTTTCAACTGGTACGTCGGTCAGTTGGCTGCAAAGCGCACCGGCAGCAGGACCCAACTGGAAGCCTGGCCTTTGCAGACGATGAATCTCATCCCGGATCAGGTTTTGCTGACTCGCTTGCTGACAGCCGGGCGGAAGAAGGGCGACGCCCCGTGGGATCGGACCTGCGTCGTCCTACGCCCGTTCCACGCACTCACACACTACGCGCGCACTTACTCCAGCAGTGGGAGCGGCCCTTCAGGTTCATTCCTCAACGACTACAACGAAGCGCGAGAGAAATGGGATGACCTGAACGCAGAGGCCCAACACTTCTGGGGAGACCTCTTCAGGGTCGAGAACGACCCCTACGTCAAGATGTTGGAGAACGTCTTCTACGGCAGCATGTTCGTCGGCGCGGTGCCCCGGCTGGACAACGAGAGGAACTTGCCCCGTTTGGAGTTCCTCGTCCCCGCCTCCACCCACGAGCGCGACAGCTTGCCGTGGGGAAGTGCAAATTCGCACAGGGATCGCTTGCTCACAGCAATTCACCAAAACGGCTTTGACGTGTCGGACGAACACAGCATGTTCGAAGACCGCGCGAAACTCGACATCCTGCCCTCGCTGCTCATCCGCGTTCACGATACCGTGAAGCACTGGGCAGCGGACTTGGTCTCCCGCGTCCAAGAGTACGTTGGGTTCCACTTGGCGCGTTACGTAAAGAGCAAAAAGATTCGCGGCGTAAAGGTGCGACCGTTCACACGATCTGAGTTGGAATTGCTCTACGCGCAACTGCAACAAGAGCGCGAGGCTCAGGCCGGCGCGCCCGCGCGACGTTCTGCCGTCGAAACAGCCGGGGATAAGCAGGAGCCGCTGATCTTGGAAGGGCCGGAGAATCCCCCGTCCAGTGAATCGTAGTGCGGTGTTTCCTCACCCGATGACAAGAGCCGCCCATAGTGGGCGGCTCTTTTTCCCAAGTGCGACCGACTCCCAGCCTATTGCAGAACTTTCCAACCCAACGCTGAGCGGGTTTTCCGCTTACGCGACTCACTTCCCCTTTCCGCCCTCTTTCTCCACATCCCGCATTAGCGACGACATCGTGGTTCCCAACGCGGTCGCGAGTTTCTCAACCACGAGGATCGATGGGACTTGTTTCCCGCGTTCCAGCAACCCGACGTAGTTCCGGTGCAGTTCGGCCTCAGCCGCAAGCGACTCCTGCGAAATCTTGGCCGCTTCCCGACGTCGGCGCAACACCGCTCCGAACCTCTTCGCGATCGACTCCACGGCTGCCCCCGGTAACGAAAGCAGTAGTGCAACCGATAGTGTGCAACCGCGTCCACACATGATAAAGTTGAACATGATAATGTTGCACATGATTGTGTTCTGAATGCGCGTGCCGTATGTTGGCCGAAAGTACCCAACACTTGCGGGCAAGCGTCCTTGCTGCCCGACTCGGCCATGAGGTTCGCATGAGTCCCCAATCCGCTACTCGCTCCGGCTTTCCTCGTGTTATTGCTGTCGTTGCTGGCGTGCTGATGATGAGTTGTCTGCTCTGCTGTGGAGGTGGACTGTTTCTCGGCTGGTGGGGAGTGGAGCAGGACAAGAAGAAACTCGCGGAAGCGAACCGCCAGTGGGACGCCGGGCAGAAAGCCGAAGCGGTCGCGACGTACAAGGCGCTCATCCAACAGGATTTGAGCAGCGTTCCGACCGACGCCGAACGGCCCACAGTGTACCAGCGCGTGATCGAGTACGACCTGGAACGCGGCGACACCGAATCCGCGAAGGCGATGGTGGAGAGGGCACTCGACAAGAACGTTGAACTGCCGTCGGGAAGCAAGGCATTAACCGATCTAGTTGTCCAAGTTCGCGGCGACCGGAAGAGGCGGGAGGCCGAAGAACTGGCACGGCGCGAAGCCGACGAGAAGCGCAAACAGGATGAGCGTGAGGCGGAAGCCAAGAGGAAGGAAGAGGACCGCAAGAACGCGCCGCGGATTTCCGTCGAGATCGTGGCAGTACGAATCGAACCGTATCGCACAGCAACCGGCGTGAACACGGGCATGGTGTATGTGGATTGGAAGAACACCGGGAACCGCCCGGTGCGCTGGTTGACGGTGAAGATCAGAAGCTATGCGAGCAGCGGTCGCGAGGTGGACGCAATCCCCCTGAAGGAAGTGCTGATTTATTCTGCGTCTGACGATCAACCCGGAATCGCCCCCGGCGCAACCTACAGCACGCCAGACGGTGAGGGGAAACTGATTCCTCCGCAGTTCAACAAGACAGTTGAGCGGGTGACCGTCGAAACCGTCCGGGTCCAAGAGAAACTCCCTCCCGAAGCGCGTTAGCCGTGGAGCGTTTCACCGATCAGGCCGGGGCGCATTTCGGCTTCCCGGCTTCGTGTGCAACGATCCTCTCCCGAGCAAGCTCCGTCACCTCGTCGAGCAGCGCCCTCACGTTCTCCAATGCTTCCAGACAAAACTCCTTGGACAACTCAATGTGGTCGTTCTCGATAACGATTGACTTCTTCCCTTCCGCGTACTTTTCGATGTCCTTCGCTTTCTTGGCCCGGAACAGGTTTCCGCGGGAGTGGACAATCGCATTGCGAATGTGGTTGTAGTGCCGGACCTCTTGCCACGGGCGGCTCTCCTCTGGGAAGTCAATGCCGCAGAGATCACGCAAGTACACCTGCGCCGCAAAGATGCCGTTGTGTCGAAGGTCGTCGGGGCGGAGTTTGATTCCCAGTTGCCGGCCGACCGTGGTCGCCACGCCCAACATTTCGTCTTCGAGGAACGAGTAGATGGACGCAAACGTTGTCAGCCAGGAGAAGGCGGGGAAATACTCCTTCAGGTTGAACGCCCTCATCGACTCGTCGTCGTAAAGATCGTATCGCATGTCCTCGGGCAATTTCGCGGCCTCCTCCGCCACCTTCGCGTCGAACGCATCGAACGCGGCATCGAATGCCTCTGCGGTGGTTTCGATGTAATCCCGAATGAAGCTGATCTCGGTGCTGAGCATCATCCGCGCCCAGTCGATGCCCTGAGTCGACGGCGTGAGGAGCGCTTCCAGCGCCGGAGGCAGTTTGAGGTTGAGGTCGGCAGGTTTCACGTCGCTCATCACTCACCCCTTCTACGAGTCGTTGATCCAAAGGACACCGCGATTGGAGAATGGCTGCTGGTGCGTCCACGAATGGTATAGACACCGGATGAACCACAGAGGTTCGTTTTGTTGTACGCGCCCGCGTAGCTGGTCACCCTTCGGCCCTGGCTGCTCGTTTAACCCGCCTAGGACCTCGCCTAACACGTTTCGAGGCGCTTGCCGTGGTTTAGCCTCTGGTTGCCCTAGCCGTCTGGTTAAACGAGCATCTATAACAATCAAACGATCATATACATAGCGTGGCGGGACGGGTATCATTGTGTGTGCGGTTGCGCTCACGCAATCGCCGAGCGGCACTAGCCCGGAGTCATGACCGGGTTGGGACCAACCACCGTACCGGTGAAGGTCACGCCGCTCGCTCCTTAATATCCGGTACGGAGGTACGGAACATGTCCACGCAAGGTATCGCGGTCGCCTACACACGTCGTTCCACAGACGGGCAGGAACACAGCATCCCCGACCAAATCAAAGCGATACAGAAGTACGCCGACGACAAGGGGTACCAGATCATTCGTTGGTACACGGATGATGCCATCTCCGGCGACGACACCAAGAAGCGGCTCGGCTTCCAACAGATGCTTGCGGATGCCCAACAATATCGGGATCACTCGGTAGTCATCTGCTGGGACCAAAGCCGGTTCGGGCGATTCTCACCGCAGGAAGCCGGACACTGGACCTATCTATTCTCCGAAGCCGGTGTGTCGCTGGTGACGGTGGACAAGGGACTAATTGACTGGAACGACTTCACAGGATGGCTTACCTACGGTGTCAATCAGCACTCGAAGCACGACTTCCTACGGCAGTTGAGCAAGGACGTGGCTCGTGGACAACTCGAAGCCGCGCAGAAAGGGAGTTGGCTTGGCTTACCTCCCTACGGATATCGAATCGAAGGCATGAAAAAGAACAAGCGGTTGGTCGTAGGCGATGTGGGGAAGGTGAAGATCGTGCAGCGCGTCTTCCGCGAGTTCGTCGAGGACGGGCGGACGATGGCGGACATTGCCAGACGCCTACACGAAGACGGGATTGTTCCGCCGGGAAAGGGCCGACCATGGCGCTACGATTCTGTGCGGTGCATCCTTGAGAACCCTGCCTACTGCGGTGACTACGTCAGCGGACGGTTCAGCTACGGAAAGTACAACTCGATCCACGGTGAGCAGGCGAAGCGGACCAGCGGACGCAAGGGCGTCAAGAAGAATCCAGAATCCAAGTGGATCGTGCGCCGGGACAATCACGAACCAATCATTGACCGCGACACGTTCGAGCGAGTGCAAGCGATCCTCAAGAAGGGCAAGACGGACCGCAGTCGCTTCACCCCGGAAACCAATCCGTTCCTACTCGCCGGACTGATGCGTTGTGGAACGTGTGGCAGTCCAATGTGGGGCGACACAGTCAAGGGCCGACGGTTCTACCGTTGCGGTAACTGGCAAGGGCGAGGGTGGGAATGTAAGAATAGGAAGGGAAAGAAGGAGGAGGAGAACGTAATCGAATGCGAGGGGACGAAGGTCCGCGAGGATATGATCCTGAGCAGCATCGCCGACCACTTGTATGACGAGTTCCTGTCTCTCGATGGCGTGCAACTCGCCCGGAAAGCCAACCGTCGCGAGCTACAACCAAGTGACGTGCCGGAGGGATTCGCGAAGGTAAAGAAGCTAGTAGCCCCGCCGAAGCAACTGGCCGGGGATCGCAAGCGGATGGAGAAACAGGTCAAGGAACTGTCCGCTCAACTCGACAAAGCGCGGCGGAACCTCGTGCTCTTGGATGCCGAGTACATCCCGGACGCACAAGCAGAAATCCGCCGTCTGCAAACCGAACGGGACGAGTTGGAATTAGAACTGCGAAAACGACCGCCAACCGAAGCAGACATCAACGCGGAAGCAACTGCGGTTCTGCGGAGTCTGTACTGGCTCGCGATGTTGTTCGATTGCGCGGCGGAAGAAGTAAGCGACCCGGACGGGAGCGAGCGGGAAGGACCGGTGTTGCTCGGCGCTGGTCGGTCGCTCAACCTCCGCAAGTACCTCCGGCACATCGCGAGTATCACCATCCATTCCCGCAAAGAGGGCAAAGGTACAGCGACACGGCACGTCTTCGAGCGAGGGGAAATCACCCTGTATGGAGTAGGTGCAAATACGGGTAAAGTGAACCTTCTCAACCGGGTTTCGTAGACCCAGCGCCGCAGTCCGTCGGACGGGGTATTCAGTTCAAAGTGAAAAAGGAAAAATGCAAAATGGAAGACAGCGGCTCGGTCGCGGTTCTCCATTTGTCCTTTTTCCTTTTTCACTTTGCACTGTGAGTACACCATGCTGGAGTCGAAC